>NZ_JBHSQJ010000102.1:14583-19491 GCF_042658505.1 Streptacidiphilus monticola
GCGGAGGCAAGGTCTTCGCGGACCAGCAGGTGGTGGTGACCCAGCCGGCGGCGGGTCAGTTCAAGGCGTTCAGCGCGGTCTGCACGCACGCCGGATGCACGGTCGGCTCGGTGTCGGGCGGCACGATCGTCTGCCCGTGCCACGGCAGCAAGTACAAGATCACGGACGGGTCGGTGGTCCAGGGCCCCGCCCCGCGCCCGCTCGCGGAGAAGTCCGTGACCGTCGCCAACGGGCAGTTGGAACTCGGCTCCTGACGCCAGCGCGACAGTGGCCCGCGGGGGTGGGAACGCCGCGAGAACACCGTTCCCGCCGCCGGGGGCCACCCCTGTGCCCGGACAGCGGCACGCACCGCCGGGAAGGCGTCATACCCGTGCAACAGCGTTCCCGCTACCATGGCGAGGTGTCCAAGGTAGACCTTGCTCCACGGCCGGTCGAGGCGATGTCTCCCCGCCAGCTGGAACGCCGGAAGCACCTCGTTGACGCCGCCCTCGCCCTGGTCTGTGAGATCGGGGTGGAGCGCGTGCAGATGAAGCAGGTAAGCGAGCGCTCGGGAGTGGCGCTCGGCACGACGTATCGTTACTTCTCCTCCAAGGACCACCTCCTCGCCGCCGCCGTCGCGGACTGGCGCAGCCTGCTCCTCGCCGACCTGGCGGCGGAACTGCGCGGCCCGGCCGGCCCGGCGTCGGCGACGGAACGGGTCGTCCGCTTCGTGCACCGGGGGATGCGGGCGTTCCAGCGTCAGCCCAATCTGGCCCATCTGCTGGTATCGGTGACGGTGTCCACGGACCCGTTCGCCAGCGAGGCGGTCGACGCGATGGCGGCCTCCGGCCGCGCGTCACTGCAGGCGGTACTGCCCCCGGAACTGCCTCCGGCAGACCGGGAGGTGATCCCCCGTCTGATCGAGGCGGCGTGGCACAGCGAACTCGTCGCCTGGGTCACCGGCCGCTCGACGCTGGCGGACGCCTTCTCCCGCCTGGACTCCGTCATCCGCCTCGTCCTCGCCCCCTACACCCCGGTCGCCCCCGCTGCGTGAGCCCCCGGCGGGCCCCGGGCGGCCGGGCCCGTCAGGGGCCCCAGGGGCGCGGGGCTGCGGACATGTGCGGTTCCGCCGCGTGGGCGCGAGCAACACACCAGTCGGGGAGCTCCGTCCCGCACATGGGATCGGACCTCCCCGAGTCGTGGGCTGGTCGCGCCCACGCGGCGGGAGCCGCACATGTCCGCAGCCTGGCGCCCCTGGCGGCTACGTCGCCTGAGGGGCCACCGAGGGGCGGCCCAACGCGGGGCTAGCGGCGTGGGGAGGGGATCGGGGCTTCGCCCGATGCGGTGGGTACGGGGGCTGCCGGTGGGAGTTCGCGGAGAACCGTCCCGATGACGTCCCGTGCCTCCGAGCCGTACACCGCGACCGACGCGTACGCGTCGAAGACGCGCTCGTAGACGGACACTTCGGGCGCCGACGTCACGTTGATCTCCGCCGTCCAGGTCTCCACCTGCACCAGGTGGGCGTCGTGGATCCAGAACGGATGCAGGGGCGCGAACGGCAGCAGCGCGGCGTCCGGCAGGACGCCCACCCGGACGCCGTCGAGCGACGCGACCGCCAACAGGCGGTCCAGCTGGCCCCGGTGCGCCTCGCCGGGGCACACCCGGGCCCGCAGCGCGCCCGCGGTGAGCAGGAAGTGGAAGTCCCGGCCCGGTTCGTACAGCACCCGCTGGCGTTCCATCCGCGCCTGCACCGCCGCTGACACGTCGTCAGGCGTGCCCTGGAGCGCGGACAGCGCCACGAACAGGCTGCGTGCGTACTCGGCGGTCTGCAGCAGGCCGGGGATCATCGTGGGCTCGAAGACGCGCAGCCGGCTCAGCCGGGACTCCAGCTCCTGTGCCACCCGCTGTCGGGGCGCGTGACCGGCTCGCAGGCTCCGACGCCAGGTCACATAATGCGTGTCCAGGGCATGCAGGCGAGCCGCCAGCTCCGCCGCCGCCTCCGGTGCGCCGCAGGCCGCGGCCCAGCCCTCGATGTCGGCCGCGGACGGGGTCTGCCTGCCGTGCTCGATGCGGGAGACCTTCGACGGCGCCCAGCCCAGGCGGGCGGCCAACTGCTTCCCGTTGAGCCCCGCCTCCCGGCGCAGCCGGTGCAGCCAGGCGCCCAGGGCCTCGCGCTCGCGCTGGTAGTCGGTCACGGGCGTCGCCCCCTTCAGCCCCCGTGCGCGCTGAAGAACTGCAGCAGCTCGCGGGGGATCTCCACCGCGGTCTCCCCCGGGAGCAGGTCGCGCAGTTGGTCGCGTGCCTGCGGGTCGGTGACCCGGTAGCCCTGGACCACCAGCGTGCCCCGGTCGGTCGCGTAGAGCGTGGGGCAGTTGCCGTTGTTGGACGTGGTCCCGAGAAAGGTCAGCCGCATGGTGTGGGGAATCCCTCGACAAGTACGTTCCGTGACAATTGCTAGCACTCTGTGGACAGAGCGCGCAAGCATGGTGACACACCGTCAGACGCACGCCCGGTAGCGCGCGCCCGGGCGCCTCGCGGCGTGCGCCCTCCTTGACGGTCATACCCCCTGGGGGTATATCTCTAGCTCATGACCGCTGTCCACGCCGTCCTGCATGCGCTGTCCATCACGGGATCCATGACCTGGGAGATCACCTGGGCGCTGATCCTGGGCTTCCTTCTCTCGGCCGTGGTCCAGGCGGTCGTGCGCAAGTCCACGATCGTCCGGCTCCTGGGGGACGGCCGTCCGCGTACGCTCGCCCGGGCCTCGCTGCTCGGGGCGGCGTCCTCCTCCTGCTCCTACGCCGCCGTCGCGCTGGCCCGGTCGCTCTTCCGCAAGGGCGCGGACTTCACGGCGGCCATGGCCTTCGAGATCGCCTCGACCAACCTCGTCGTCGAACTCGGCGTGATCCTGGCGCTGCTGATGGGCTGGCAGTTCACCCTGGCCGAGTTCACCGGCGGCCCGATCATGATCGTGCTGCTCGCCGTGCTGTTCCGGCTCACCCTGCGCAAGCGGCTGCTCGACCAGGCCCGCACCCAGGCCGAGGAGGGCCGGCCCGGGGCCATGGAGGGCCACGCCGCGATGGACATGTCCGTCCGACGTCCGGGCACCTTCCGGCAGCGGCTGCTGTCGCGCGAGGGCTACACCTCGGTCTCCCACGTCTTCGTCATGGAGTGGGCCGCCATCCTGCGCGACCTCGTACTGGGCCTGCTGATCGCCGGCGCCATCGCCGCCTGGGTGCCCGAATCGTTCTGGCAGAGCTTCTTCTTCCAGGGCCATCCGCTCGCCGCCAAGCTCTGGGGACCGGTGGTCGGACCCGTCGTCGCCCTCGCCTCCTTCGTCTGCTCGATCGGCAACGTGCCGCTCGCGGTGGTCCTGTGGAAGGGCGGCATCAGCTTCGGCGGCGTCGTCGCCTTCATCTTCGCGGACCTGCTGATCCTGCCGATCCTCAACATCTACCGGAAGTACTACGGCGCCCGGATGGCGCTCTACCTCGCGGGCACCTTCTACCTGGCCGTGGTCGTCGCCGGCTACGCCGTCGAGCTCGTCTTCGGCGGCCTGGGCCTGGTGCCGGACCAGGGGGACGCGAAGGTGCCCATGGAGGGGGTGAGCTGGAACTACACCACCGTCCTCAACATCGCCTTCCTGGTGCTCGCCGCCGCCCTGCTGCTGCGGTTCCTGCGTACCGGCGGGCGGCAGATGCTCGCCATGATGGGCGGCTCCCCCGACGCCCACGCCGGGCATGAGCACCACGCCGGGCACCCGCACCACTGACCGAAGTGGACCGCGCCACCGCCCCGGAATTGGCCCGCGCCGACGGGCCAACCTCCCCCTAGAGTCGGGAGCATGACGGATCTTCACGCCCGCGCGGACGTCCTGCGCGCCCTCCATGTCCCCGGCCGCCCGCTGCTGCTCCCCAACGCCTGGGACGNCTCCCCGCCGTGGCGACCAGCAGCGCGGCCGTCGCCGAGAGCCTCGGCTGGGCGGACGGCGAGGCCGCTCCGGCGCAGGTCGTCCTGGACGCGCTGGCCCGGATCGCCGCCGCGGTGGAGGTGCCGGTCACCGCCGACATGGAGCGCGGCTACGGGCTCCGGCCCGCCGAACTGGTCGAACGGCTCGCCGAGGCGGGCGCCGTCGGCTGCAACCTCGAGGATTCCCTGCCCGGCGACGGCCGGCTCCTGGACGTCGAGGAGCAGTTCGACTTCCTCAGCGCCGTCCGTGCCGCGGCGGACGCGGCCGGGACGGGCCTGGTCCTCAACGCGCGGATCGACACCTGGCTCCGCCCGTCCGACACGACGTCCGAGGAGCGCCTCGCGCAGACGGTGGCCCGCGCGCGCCGCTACCGGGAGGCGGGGGCCGACTGCGTCTACCCGATCCTGCTGGCCGACCGCGGAACCATCCGCCGCCTGGTCGCCGAGGCGGACGTTCCCGTCAACATCATCGCCCAGGGTCCGGCCGCCGACCTCCGCTCCCTGGCCGACCTGGGCGTCGCCCGGATCAGCTTCGGCGCGCAGCTCTTCCGCGCCCAACAGGCGCGGCTGGCCGAGGAGTTGGACCGCCTGGCGGCCGATCTCGGCTGACGCCCGGCGCCCTCTGGGGTCAGCGGTCGGCCGTGCCGTGGCGGCGGCGTCCCGACCAGTAGGGCTCGACCTCGGCCCACTCGTCCGCCCACGCCCGCGCGTCCCGCAGGTCCAGCCGACGGCGCAGCAGAGCGTGGCCGAGAGCCAGCAGCAGGCTCCCGAAGAACCAGGCGCCGAGGGCGTAGACCACGGCGTTCACGGTGATCGTGGCTTCCGTCGTCGGCGGCGAGGTGAGGCGTCCGGCGTCGTCGACCCAGACCCGCACGCCGTCGGAGGTCCAGCCGGGCGGGGGCTTGATGACCGCGCGGTGGCTCGCGCCCACCGGATACGTCCAGGCGACCTCCAGCCCCG
>NZ_JBHSQJ010000103.1:0-62321 GCF_042658505.1 Streptacidiphilus monticola
CGGCGCCCAACCCGCCCAACGGCCAATGCCGTTGCAAGCATGGAGCGACAACTGCAGTCAGCAACCCCCCTGTGGATGCCACCGCCAACACCACGGACGGCATCACGGCAACGCCACCGCCAACACCACGGCAACGCCACCGCCAACACCACCGCTAAGCAACCTATGGTTGCGCATCCTCGGGCCGGGGCGTAACGTCATATGCAACCAAACGTTGCACGAACCACATCGTCGACCGAGAAGCGAGTGACGGCCATGCAAGCCAGCAAGTCCGAGTACGGCAGCATCGAGCGGGAGATCCACATCGAGGCCTCGCCCGAGGTGGTGTACGAGGTCATCAGCACGCCCGAGCATCTGCGGGAGTGGTGGCCCGACGAGGCGGAGTTCGAGTCGGTGGTCGGCGGGACCGGGCAGGTGGTCTTCGGGGAGAAGGGCTCCGCCGACGCGCAGGTGTCCCCGCTCACCGTCGTGGAGGCCGATCCGCCCAAGCGGTTCGCCATCCGGTGGGTGTACGACGAGGACGAGGCGGCGTCGCCCACGAACTCGTTGCTCGTCACGTTCGACCTGGTGCCGACGGACACGGGCACCCTGCTGCGGTTCAGCGAGCAGGGGTTCCGGGAGCGGGGCTGGGAGGCCGCGCTGCTGGAGGAGCAGTACCGCGACCACGTCACGGGCTGGGACTACTTCCTGCCGCGCCTGGTCGCCTACGCAGCCGCACGCCAGGGCTCGGTGGCACGGTGAGCGTGGCGACGGACGACGAGCTGTGGTCCGCGGTGGGCGACCCCATCCGCAGGCGCATGCTCGACCTGCTGCTGGCGGGCAGCGGGGGCACGGCGACGTCACTCAGCGAGCAGCTGCCGGTCACCCGGCAGGCGGTCGCGAAGCACCTGGGCGTGCTCGGACGCGTCGGGCTGGTCCACGACACGCCTGTCGGGCGGGAGCGCCGGTACGAGGTGGACGAAGCGCAACTCGCCAGAGCCGTCGCCCAGTTGTCGGCCGTCGGGGCGGCCTGGGATGCCCGGCTGCAGCGCATCAAGCGGATGGCCGAGGCGATCGAGCGCGCCAAGCAGGAGGGCCGGCAGGCCCGATAGCCACGGCGGGATCCCCAAGGCGGCCTGCGGCAGAGGCGCAACAGGCCACGCACGACAACCCAGGTACCACGAGACAGATATAGGGACACGAGAGGTGTGTTCGCAATGGCGGAGATTCTGCACAGGATCGGCGTCCAGGCCCCGCCCGAGGCGGTGTACGACGCGTTGACGACGGTCGACGGGCTGGCCGGGTGGTGGACCGAGGACACGGACGGCGACGCCGGGGTCGGGGGCGTGGTCCGGTTCCGGTTCCTGCCGGGCGGGTTCGACATGAAGGTGCTGGACGCCCGGCCCGGGGAGGCGGTCCTCTGGGAGGTCGTGGACGGCCCCGAGGAGTGGCTCGGGACGCGGGTCGAGTTCACGCTCAAGCAGGAGGACGGCTTCACCATCGTCCTGTTCCGGCACGAGGGTTGGCGGGAGCCCGTGGAGTTCATGTACCACTGCAGCACCAAGTGGGCCTCCTACCTGCTCAGTCTGAAGAAGCTGCTGGAGACCGGCGCGGGCGACCCCTCGCCGAGGGACCTGCAGATCAGCAACTGGCACTAGGGTCGGGCGCGGCGGCGGTCGACGGTACTGCCCCGTGGGGAGGTCCGTGGGTGGCTGCCGGAGCGGCAGGGGACGGGTCGGTGCCGGCGGTGCGTCAGGCGCCCCCGCTCGACGCGGAGTTGGCCGCCGTGCTCGCGAAGGCCGACGCGGCGGCGAGGGAGCCGCTGACGTGGGAGAACCTCGCGTCCCGGCAGTCCCGCGATGCCGTCGCGCGGCCGCGGCCGGGTCTGGAGCGGCTGGCGGACGGCGGCCGCTTCGAGGTGGCCGAGCTGCGGGTGCCCCGGGATCCCGGAGGCCCGGACGCGGGGGAGGTCACCGTCGTCAGCGCCCGGCCCGCAGGGAGCGAGGGGACGCTGCCGTGGCTGTACTACCTGCACGGCGGCGGCATGGTGATGGGCAACGCCTGGTCGGTGCTCCCCCGGCTGCTGCGGGAGTGGGCGCTGCCGCTCGGAGTCGCCGTCCTCTCCGTGGACTACCGGCTGGCGCCGGGGACGCGCTACCCCGGGCCCTTGGCCGACTGCCGGGCCGGGCTGCTCTGGGCGCTCGCGCACGCGGACGGGCTCGGCCTCGATCCGGAGCGGGTCGTCATCGGGGGGAAGAGCGCGGGAGGGGGGCTGGCGGCGGCGTTGGCGCTGCTGCTGCGGGACCGGGGCGAGCCGTGCCCGCTGGGGCTGCTGATGCTGAGTCCGATGCTCGACGACCGCAACGACAGCTTCTCCAGCCACCAGATGGCCGGGCACGATCCGTGGGACCGGGTGTCGAACGCGACGGCGTGGCGGGCGGCGTTGGGGGACCGCTGGGGCGCACCGGACCTGCCGCCCTACGCGGCGCCGGGCCGCGCCGAGGATCTGTCCGGACTGCCCGCCGCCTATGTGGAGGTCGGCTCGGCCGAGACCTTCCGGGACGAGGCGGTCTCCTTCGCCGACCGTGTGTGGCGCGCCGGGGGCGAGGCCGAACTCCACGTCTGGCCGGGCGCGTTCCACGGCTTCGACACGCTCGCGCCGGAGGCCGCGCTCAGCCGCGACGCCCGCGAGGCGCGGCTGCGCTGGCTGCGGAGGGTGCTTCGGGGAGGGTAGGACCGGGCAGCGCCGGGCGAAGGGGCCGCGCTGCCCGGGAGGTTGACTGGGGGGCAGGGCGGTCAGGACACCAGTTGCCGCCAGGCGGCTTCGACGGTCTGCTCGAGGAGCACCGCGATCGTCATCGGGCCCACACCGCCGGGGACGGGGGTGATCAGGCTCGCGCGGGCCGCCGCGCTGTCGAAGTCGACGTCGCCGACGTTGCCCTCGTTGTAGCCCGCGTCCACGACCACCACGCCGGGCTTGAGGTCCTCGCCGCGGATGAAGCGGGGGCGGCCGACGGCGGCCACGACCAGGTCCGCCTCGCGCAGGTGGGCGCGCAGGTCGGCGGTGCGGGAGTGGCAGTAGGTGACGGTCGCGTCCCGGGCGAGCAGCAGCATGCCCGCGGGCTTGCCGAGGATCGGGCTGCGGCCCACCACGACGGCGTGACGGCCGCTCAACTCGACGTCGTAGGCGTCGAGCAGGCGCATGATGCCGCCGGGAGTGCAGGAGACGAAGCCCGGCAGGCCGAAGCTCATCGCGGCGAAGGAGGCCGTGGTCACGCCGTCGACGTCCTTGCCCGGCGCGATGGCCTCGAAGGCGGCGCGCTCGTCGATGTGGGCGCCGACCGGGTGCTGGAGCAGGATGCCGTGGACCGCCGGGTCCTCGGAGAGCGCGGTGACGGCGTCGACGAGCCCCGCCGTGCTGATCTCGGCGGGCAGGGCGACGTGGCGGGACTCGATGCCGGCCTTGGCGCAGCTGTTCTGCTTCATCCGGACGTAGGTCACGGACGCCGGATCCGCGCCGACGAGGACGGTGGCCAGACACGGGGCGGTGCCGGTGCGGCGGCGCAGTTCGGCGGCGGACTCGGCGGTGCGGGCGGTGAGTTCGCGGGCAAGCGCGGTGCCGTCCAGCAGGGCGGCGGTGGGCTGGGGGACGGCGGTCATCGGGGCCTCCTGGGCGGCTCGTGGCGGAGTGCCCAGGCGCGCGGCGGGGACGGGAACCGTCGGGCCGCTCCCCGGTGGTCGTCCACCTCAGCGCCAGTCACGGCCCGGGGCCGAGTCTAGCCTTTGGGGCGGCCTGCGAAGGGGATGTTGGTCAGGGTCATCGGGGCGTCCGAGAGGACGCGGAGGTAGCTGGCGCCGGAGGGGTTGAGCCGGAAGGCGCCGGTACCGGTGTGGCGCAGGCGGTAGTGGGCGGTCGCGTGCGGGGCCAGCACGGCGGGGCCGCTGACGATGCGCCAGTGGAAGTCGGCCCAGGCGTCGCTGCTGGTGCCGAACGCGGGCCGGAGCGCGGTGCCGGTGCGGTTCTGCAGGGTGACCGAGATGGTGGTGACGCCACGGCTGCCGCTGCTCGTGTAGGCGGTGGGCCGCAGCGTCAGCGGGGGCGGGCTGGCGATGGCGGTCAGCAGCAGGGCCGCTGCCGGGAGGCCGAGCACGGCCGGGAGCGCCAGGCGGACCTGACGGCGCCTCAGCAGCGGGGGCCGCCACTGGTACGCGCGGGCCAGGGCGTCCTGGTCGAGACAGGCGAAGCCGACCAGCCAGAGCGGGGCCAGCAGCATGAAGTAGGTCTCGGTGGAGCGGGCGCTGAGGAAGAAGGCCGGCCAGGGAAGGGCGGCCAGGGCCGGCCCGAGGCGGCGGGGGTGCAGACCGAGCAGGGCCAGGGTGGCCAGCAGCAGGGCGAGCGCGGCCGCGGAGTAGTAGCCGAGCGCGCCGGTGCCGTCCGTGAGGTAGTAGCTGATGTCGACCGGGCCCAGGCCCTGCGGGGCGACGTGCTGGGTGAGCACGGTGGAGACGCCGTCGGCCCAGCGGGAGGGGCCGTCGAGCAGCAGGGAGGGGAGGTTGACGAGCAGGAAGGCCGCCGCGGCGACGCCGGTCCAGCGGGCGGTGAGGGCGGCGGCCTGGCGCGGCGAGGTCTCCCCGGCCCGCACCAGCAGGATTCCGAGGACTGTGAACGGGGCCAGGAACCAGGCGAGTTGGTGGGCCGAGCAGGCGAGGCCGAGGCAGGCCGCGGTGCCCAGGTCGGCGCGGGAGAGGCGGGCGCCGNCGGGAGAGGCGGCCGCCGACGCCGACGCGGGTCCACCGGGCGACGACGACGGCGAGCGGGGCGAGGGTGAGGAAGACCGGGTAGCCCTCGCGGGCGTACGGGAACATCCAGCTGACGCCGAAGAGCAGCAGCGTGGCCCCTGGCCGGACCGCTTCGGGCAGCAGCCGGAACATGACGACGGCTGCCAGGACGAGGCCGCCGAGGGAGACCAGCCCGGCGACGGGGACCCAGGAGGGGAGCACGTGCACGAGGGGGGCGGTCAGCAGGACGCTGAGCGGCGGGTAGCCGAAGGTGTCCGCCCAGCCGCCGCCGACGAGCGGCGTCAGGTTGATCCCGAACACGGCCGTGGTCCGAACGAAGTGGACGCCGTAGACGTGTCCGCCGGCGGCCAGCGACCGGGCCGCCATGGTGACCAGCGCGCCCTCGTCGTCGTGGTAGACGTGCTTGCCGGGACCCGTGGAGGAGGCGAGCAGCAGGCCGAGCCGGACCACGGCCAGGGCGAGGACGAGGACGTCCAGCCGGGCCAGGCCGGCGCGGCGGCGGGCCAGCAGGACGGCGACAGCGGTGGCGAGCAGCAGGCCGTAGAGCACGCCGAAGCCGGCGGTGAGGTAGCCGCGGCCGAGCGCGGAGGCGCGCAACGCGGTCGGCAGGCCCTGGAACAGCACCAGCAGGGCGAGCAGGGAGACCGCCCGGCGGGCGACGCCGACGGGGGGTGCGGGCGTGGACACGCGGCTGACCGTAGCCGAGGCCGGTAAGGGACCGGGCGATTCCCACCCCAAAGGGTGAAGGTCCGTCAAAGGGCAGGTCGGAGTGGCATGAAGGAGCGCTGCGACGGTCGTCAGGACGCGCGGCTGCCGGGCGTGTGTGCGAGCGGTCCCAGGGTCCTACGGTGGGGGCATGGGTGACACGGCGGCACTGGAGCGGGAGCTGCGACGGCGGGTGCGCGGCCGGGTGGACTTCGGGGACGGTGCCCGGGGCGTCTACGCCTACGACGCCTCGAACTACCGGCAGGTGCCGCTCGGCGTGGTCGCCCCCGCCGGTGCGGACGACGTGCGGGCCGCGCTCGCACTGGCCCGGGAAGCGGGGGTGCCGGTGCTGGCGCGGGGCGCCGGGACCAGCATCGGCGGCCAGGCGGTGTCCCCGGGCGCGCTCGTGCTGGACTTCCGCCCCGGGATGCGCCGCATCGGCCCGGTGGACGCCGCGGCGCGGACGGTGCGGGTGGAACCGGGCGTCGTCCTCGACGACCTGCAACGGGCCGCTGCCGCACACGGGTTGGGCTTCGGGCCGGATCCGTCCACGCACAGCCGGGCCACGTTGGGCGGGATGATCGGCAACGACTCCTGCGGCGCGCACTCGGTCGCCTGGGGACGGACCGCGGACAACGTCCGGGAGCTGGAGCTGCTGCTGGCCGACGGCGCGGAGTTCGCGGTCGGCGGTCCGTCGACGGCCGAGGAGCGGCGGGTCGCGGGGGAGCGGGGCGGGCGGGAGGGGGAGGTCCGCCGGGAGCTGGAGCGGCTGGCGGCGGAGAACCTCGCGCTGCTGCGCACGGCGTTCCCCCGGCTGCCGCGCCGGGTCTCGGGTTTCGCGCTGGACGCGCTGCTGCCGGAACGCGGCTTCGACCTGGCCCGGGCGCTGACGGGCACGGAGGGCAGCTGCGCGCTGCTGCTCGGGGCGACGGTGGCGCTGCACCCGCTGCCGCGCGCCCGGATGCTGGTGGTCGCCGGGTACGCCGACGAGTCGGCGGCGGCCGAGGCCGTGGCCGAGCTGCTGCCGCTGCGCCCGCTGACGGCCGAGGGCATGGGCGCGGACCTGGTGCGGGACGAGCGGGCACGGGAGGCGCTGCCGGCCGGGCGCGGCTGGCTGTTCCTGGAGGCGGACGGCCGCGAGCACGCCGAGGCGATCGAGCGGGCGGTGCGCGGGCAGGGGGCGAGCGTGCGGCTGCTCACCGATCCCGGCGGGCAGCGCCGGCTCTGGCGGGTGCGGGAGGCCGCCGCCGGGACCGCGACGCGCGCCCCGGACGGCTCCGAGGCATGGCCCGGCTGGGAGGACTCCGCGGTGCCGCCGTGGCGCCTCGGCCCGTACCTGCGAGAGCTACGGCAACTGACGGCCCGTCATGGACTGCGCGGCGTTCCGTACGGCCACTTCGGCGAGGGATGCGTGCACCTGCGGCTGGACTTCCCGCTCGACACCCGCGACGGCCGCGGTGCCTTCCGCCGGTTCCTGGAGGAGGCGGCCGACCTGGTGGTGGCCCACGGCGGTTCGCTGTCCGGCGAGCACGGCGACGGGCAGGCGCGGGGCGAGCTGCTGGGGCGGATGTACCCGCCGGAGGTGCTGGAGCTGTTCGCGCGGTTCAAGCGGGTCTTCGACCCGGAGGGGCTGCTCAACCCGGGCAACGTCGTCGCGCCGCGCGCGCTCGACGCCGACCTGCGCGTGGCCCGGCTGCCCCGGGAGCTGCCGCTGGCGGACGGTGCTCGTCGCTGCGTCGGCGTGGGCGCCTGTGTGGCCGAGCGGCCGGTGGGCGTGATGTGCCCGAGCTACGCCGCGACCGGCGACGAGCGGCACTCGACACGAGGCCGGGCCCGGCTGCTGGGCGAGCTGGTGGACGGACGGCTGCTGACGGGCCGTCACGGTGCGGACGAGGTGCGGGAGGCACTCGACCTGTGCCTGTCCTGCAAGGGCTGCGCCGTGGACTGCCCGGTGCACGTGGACATGGCGACGTACAAGTCGCTGTTCCTGGACCGGTACTACGCGCGGCGGCTGCGGCCGCGGAGCCACTGGGCGCTGGGCGGGCTGCCCAGTCGGCTGCGGTGGCTGCACCGGGTGCCCGGCGCGGCCCGGTTGGTGAACCTGCCCGCCGTATCCGCGCTGGTGCGGAGGGCGGCGGGGACGGAGCGGGAGCGCCCGCTGCCCCGGGTGGCGCCGCGGCCGTTCACGCGCGGGTTCCGGCCGCGCCCGGGGGAGCGGAGGGTGTTGCTGTGGCCGGACACCTTCGGCAACCATCTGGAGCCGGAGGTCCTGGAGGCGGGGGTGGCCGTGCTGCGCTACGCGGGCTTCGAGCCGGTGCTCCCGGTGGGTCCGGTCTGCTGCGGGCTGACCTGGGTGACGACCGGTCAGCTGGCCGCCGCGCGGCGGGTGCTGCGCCGGACGCTGCGGGTGCTGGGGAGCAGCGACCCGGAGCTGCCGGTGGTGGTGCTGGAGCCCAGCTGCGCGGCGGCGCTGCGGGAGGAGCTGCCGCGGTACCTGCCCGATGACCCGGCGGCCCGTCAACTGGCCGACCGGGTGCGGACGCTGGAACAGTTCCTGGCGGAGTCCGTGCCGGCGGGCACGCTGCCGCTGCCGGAGGGGCCGGTGCTGACGCAGGTGCACTGCCATGAGCACGCGGTGCTGCGCGGGCAAGCCGCCGACCCGCGATCGGGTATGGCCGGGACGGAGATCGGGGGCTGCTGCGGCCTGGCGGGGAACTTCGCCTTCGAGCGCGGGCACCACGCGGTGTCGGTGGCGGTGGCCGAGCAGCGGCTGCTGCCCGCGCTGCGGGCGGCGGCTCCGGGGACGGCGGTGCGGGCGGACGGTTACAGCTGCCGGACGCAGATCAGGCAGCTGGGGCCGGCGGGCAGCGCCGCACCACTGCACCTGGCCCAGCTCTTGCAGCAAGGATTGCCTGAGAATTGCAAAGATCGGTAAGCGGCTTTCGTTCCATGCCCTAGACTTGCGGCCATGACACGACGACTTGCCGAGGTGGCCAGGAAGGTCGGGGTCAGCGAGGCGACGGTCAGCCGGGTGCTCAACGGCAAGCCCGGCGTCTCCGAGCAGACCCGCACCGCCGTCCTGACCGCCCTGGACGTGCTCGGCTACGAGCGCCCGACCCAGCTGCGCGGCGAACGCTCGCGGCTGGTCGGCCTGGTCCTGCCGGAGCTGCAGAACCCGATCTTCCCCGCCTTCGCCGAAGTGGTCGGCGGCGCCCTGGCCCAGCAGGGCTTCACCCCGGTGCTGTGCACGCAGACGGCGGGAGGCGTCTCGGAGGCCGACTACGTGGAGCTGCTGCTGCAGCAGCAGGTCTCCGGTGTGGTCTTCTTCGGCGGCCTGTACGCGCAGGCGGAGTCCCCGCACGAGCACTACGAGCGGCTCTCCCAGCGCGGCCTGCCCACCGTGCTGATGAACGCCGCGATCCCGGACCTGGGCTTCCCGCAGGTCAGCTGCGACGACGCGGTGGCGGTGGAGCAGGCCGTGGGCCACCTCGTCTCGCTGGGCCACCGCAGGATCGGGCTGGTGCTCGGTCCGCAGGACCACATGCCCTCACGCCGCAAGCTGACGGCGGCTCACCTGGCCATGACCAAGGCCGGATTGGAGCTGGGGGAGCAGGACGTCGAGCACGCGCTGTTCTCGCTGGAGGGCGGCCAGGCGGCGGCCGGCCGGCTGCTGCAGCGCGGCGTCACGGGCTTCATCTGCGCCTCCGACCCGATCGCCCTCGGGGCCGTGCGGGCCGCGAAGCGGCGCGGGCTGGACGTCCCCGGGGACGTCTCGGTGGTCGGCTACGACGACTCGTCGTTCATGACCTGCACGGATCCGCCGCTGACCACGATCCGCCAGCCCATCGAGGCCATGGGGCGGGCAGCCGTCGACCTGCTGGCCGGTGAGATCGCCGGTGCCAAGGTGACGCACGACGAGCTGCTGTTCGAGCCCGAGCTCGTCGTCCGCGGCTCCACGGGCCCCGTGCCCCGCATCTGACCGCCCGACGGCAACCCCTCCAGGGGCGCGGGGAACCGCGCGAGCAGCCCACCACCCGGGGAGTCCGGCCCGCAAGGGAACCGGACCTCCGCGAGTGGTGAGCGGCCCGCACCGTTCCCCGCGCCCCTTTCGCATGCCCTGGCGAGACATTGTTGAAATCTTGCAAGTTGCCGTCGACATCTTGTGCTCATCTGCTGGCAATGCTTAAGTGATGGCCGCCACAGGTTCCCCGGATCCTGGCGGGCTTTCCCACTCATCGCCCATGAAGGGGTCAACACCCATGCGCAGATCCGCAGCGCTGCTGATCGCCGCCGCTGTCTCACTGACCGCCGCCGCGTGCGGCTCCAGCTCCTCCTCCGGCTCCGGCGACGGCAAGAGCGACGCCGGCGGCAAGGTGACCATCTCGATCGACTGCGCGCCGCCGACCAGCCGGCCGGTGCAGCGCAAGCAGTGGGCCGACGACATCGCCGCCTTCGAGAAGCTGCACCCGAACATCACGGTGAAGAGCATCGACACCTTCCCGTGCGAGACGCCCGAACTGTTCACCGCCGCGCTCAAGGGCGGCACCGAGGCGAACGTCTTCTACACCTACTTCACCGACAAGCAGCAGGTGCTGGACGCGGGTCAGGCGGCCGACATCACGCAGTACGTCACCGCCGCGAACCTGCCGGCCAAGGACGACATCCTCGACTCGGTGTGGGACACCCAGAAGTCAGACGGGAAGATCTACGGGCTCCCGCGCACCAACTACACCATGGGCATGATCATCAACCGGAAGCTGTTCCAGCAGGCCGGGCTCAACCCCGACCAGCCGCCCACCACCTGGGCCGAGGTCGAGGCCGACGCGAAGAAGATCGCCGCGCTGGGCAACGGCATCGCCGGCTACGGCGACTACAGCGCCGGCAACAACGGCGGCTGGCACTTCACCGCCGAGATGTACGCCCAGGGCGGCCAGATGGTCACCCCGGACGGCAAGAAGGCCGCCTTCAACAACGCCCAGGGCCTCGCCGTCCTGCAGAACCTGCACAAGCTCCGCTTCGACGACGGCGTGATGGGCTCCACCCAGCTCTACAAGTGGGGCGACCTGCAGAAGCAGATGGCCGCGGGCAAGTTGGGGATGTACATCGCCGCGCCGGACGACATCACGTACATGGTGCAGAGCCTCGGCGCCAAGTACGAGGACTTCGGCATGGGCCCGATCCCCGGCCAGGACGGCCCCGGCAAGGGCACCCTCGCCGGCGGCGACGACTACATGTTCAACGTCAAGGACACCCCGGAGCAGATCAAGGCGGGCATCCAGCTGGTCAGCTACCTGTGGCTGACCATGGGCCAGGGCCAGCAGTACAACTACGCCCGGGCCAAGGCGTCCGGCCAGGCCGTCGGCCTGCCGGAGCCGCAGCTGTTCCAGGGCCAGACCGCGCAGCAGGACGCGACGCTCAAGGCGGCCAGCGCCACCATGTCGGTCCAGGCCTTCGACCCGTTCGTCAAGGCGGCCGTCCCCGGCGTCACCGAGCCGGCCAACGCCCAGGCCATCTACAAGATCCTCGACACGGCGATGGCCTCCACGCTCACCGACCCCAAGGCGAACCTGCAGAAGCTGCTCGACACCGCCGAGCAGCAGGTCAACCAGGTGCTCGCCAACGCCCAGTAGGCGCCGGCCACCACCCAGTAGGCCAACGGCCAAGCGATCCAAGGAGATTCGACAATGGCGGTCCTGACCGCACCCTCCGGGACCGACTCGCCGCCGGCACAGGCGGCGGGCCGGGCCGGGGCCCTGCGCAGATCGGTGCAGCGGAACCTCGCCGCACACGGCTTCCTGATCGGCGCGGTGCTCTGCTTCGCCCTCTTCTCGTGGTACCCCATGGTCCGCGAAGTGATCATGAGCTTCCAGAAGGCGAAGGCGGGCAGGACCACCTGGGTCGGCCTGCACAACCTGAACCAGATCGTCAACGACCCCAGCTTCTGGCAGGCCTGGCGCAACACGGCGGAGTTCACCGGGCTCGCGCTGGTGCTGGGGTTCGCCGCCCCCTTCGTGCTGGCCGCGGTGATGAACGAACTGCGGCACGCCCGGGGCTACCTGAGGATCCTGGTGTACCTGCCGGTGATGCTCCCGCCGGTGTCATCGCTGGTGCTGTTCAAGTACCTGTACAACCCCGAGTACGGGCTGATCGACCGGGTGCTGCAGCTGCTCCACCTTCCCACCTCGGGGTGGCTGCAGTCCCCTGACATGGCGATGCTCGCCGTGGTGATCGCCTCCACCTGGATGAACATGGGCAGCGCCACCCTGATCTACCTGGCCGCCCTGCAGAACATCCCCGGCGAGCTCTACGAGGCCGCCGAGCTGGACGGGGCCGGACTGCTGCGCCGCGTCTGGCATGTGACGATCCCGCAGACCCGGCTGATCCTCTCGCTGATGCTGATGCTGCAGATCGTCGCCACCATGCAGGTCTTCGTCGAGCCCTTCGTGCTCACCAACGGCGGCCAGGGCGTGGACGGTTCGACCACCACCGTCGTCTACCTGATCTACCAGTACGCCTTCAACTTCTCCAACTACGGCGCGGCCTGCGCACTCGGGCTGCTCCTGCTGCTGGTGCTGGCCGGCTTCTCGGTGGTCTACGTGCGACTGAACCGGAGGCTGGACTCGTGAGCGACACCCGTACCCTGGTCAACCCGGCCCAGCTGAACCGGACGCTGTACCGGACGGTGCTGGTCCTGATCGTGGCCGCGTTCACGATCGCCTTCCTCGGGCCCCTCTACCTGCTGGTGACCAACGGGCTGAAGGGGACGACGGAGTCCATCCAGACGCCGCCGACCTTCTACCCGCACCACGTGATGCTCTCCAACTACGGCGACGCCTGGAACCGGCTCAACATCTCGCACCTGCTGCTCAACACGCTCTGGTACGCCTTCGGCGCGCTCGCCTTCCAGCTGGTGTTCGACATCGCCGCCGCGTACTCGCTGTCCAAGCTGCGGCCGGTGCTCGGCAACGCGATCCTCGGACTGATGCTGGCGACGCTGATGATCCCGGCCATGGTCCTGGTGGTCCCGCAGTACCTGACGGTGCTGGACCTGCCGCTCCTGCACCAGAACCTGCTCAACTCGCCCTGGGCGATCTGGCTGCCCTCGGTGGCCAACGCGTTCAACATCTACCTGCTGAAGCGCTTCTTCGACTCGGTGCCGCAGGAACTGCTGGACTCCGCGTCCATCGACGGCGCCGGGGCGCTGCGCACGCTGCTCTCCATCGTGCTGCCGATGTCGCGGCCGATCATCGGCGTGGTCTCCATCTTCGCCCTGGTCAACGTCTGGAAGGACTTCCTGTGGCCACTGCTGGCCGAGCCCGACCCGACGAAGCAGACCATCAACGCCGGCATCTACTCGCTCTCGCTGGGCGTCCCCGAGAACGTGCTGATCGCCGCCGCCGCCATCTCCGCGGTCCCGACCGTGATCTTCTTCCTGGTCTTCCAGCGCAACATCATGTCCGGGCTCACCGCCGGCAGCCTCAAGGGCTGACCGCGTCCGCCCCGTTCGAGCCGACCCCCTGTGGGCCGATCCCTTCCGAGGAGACTCCTACCGTGCACCAACCCCACGAGTGGTGGCGTGGCGCCGCGATCTACCAGGTCTACGTGCGCAGCTTCGCCGACGCGGACGGCGACGGAGTGGGCGACCTGGCAGGCGTCCGCTCCCGGCTCCCGTACCTGGCCGAACTCGGCGTCGACGCCCTGTGGTTCAACCCCTGGTACGCCTCGCCGATGGCGGACGGCGGCTACGACGTGGCCGACTACCGCGCCATCCACCCCTCCTTCGGCACGCTGGAGGAGGCCGAGCGGCTCATCGCCGAGGCGCTGGACCTCGGCATCCGCACCATCGTCGACATCGTCCCGAACCACGTCTCGGACCAGCACGCCTGGTTCCGGGCGGCGCTGGCGGCCGGCCCCGGCTCGCCCGAGCGCGAGCGGTTCTGGTTCCGCGACGGCCGGGGCGCGCACGGCGAACTCCCGCCCAACAACTGGAAGTCCCAGTTCGGCGGCACCGCGTGGACCCGCGTCGGGACACCGCAGGCCGGGGACGGCCAGTGGTACCTGCACCGCTTCGCCTCCGGTCAGCCGGACCTCAACTGGACCCATCCGGAGGTGCACCGCGAGCACGAGGAGGTGCTGCGGTTCTGGTTCGACCGCGGCGCGGCCGGCGTCCGCATCGACTCCGCCGCCGAGGTGATCAAGGACCCGGCACTCCCGGACCTGGTCGAGGGCGCCGACCCGCACCCCTACTTCGACCGCGACGAGATCCACGACGTCTACCGGGACTGGCGCAAGGTCGCCGAGTCGTACGCCTCGCCGCGGGCGCTGATCGGCGAGGTGTGGCTGCCGGACCCCGAGCGCTTCGCCCGCTACCTGCGCCCCGACGAGCTGCACACCGCCTTCAACTTCGGCTTTCTGACCTGCCCTTGGGACGCCGACCGGCTGCGCGCGACGATCACCACGACCCTCGCCGTGCACGCGCCGGTGGACGCCCCGGCGACGTGGGTGCTGGCCAACCACGACGTCACCCGCACGGTCACCCGCTACGGCCGCGCGGACACCGGCTTCGACTTCGCCGCCAAGGCGCACGGCATCCCGACCGACCCGGCGCTCGGCACCCGGCGCGCCCGCGCCGCCGCGCTGCTCAGCCTGGCCCTGCCCGGGTCGGTGTACCTCTACCAGGGCGAGGAGTTGGGCCTGCCCGAGGTCGAGGACCTGCCGCCCGAGGTCATCGAGGATCCGATGTTCCACCGCACCGGGGGCGCCGACCCCGGACGCGACGGGTGCCGGGTGCCGCTGCCGTGGAGCGGGGAGGCCGCCCCGTTCGGCTTCTCGCCGGACGCGGACGGGCCGGTGACGACCTGGCTGCCGCAGCCGGGCGACTGGGCCGCGCTCACGGTCGAGCGGCAGCAGGGCGACGCCGGTTCCATGCTCTCCCTGTACCGCGCCGCGCTGCGGCTGCGCCGGGCGGAGCGCCTGGGCGACGGACCGATGGCGTGGCTGCCCAGCGCACCGGAGGTGCTCGCCTTCCGCCGCGACGGCTCGGGCTTCGCCTGTGTCGTCAACCTCGGGGCCGAACCTGTCGATCTGCCGGAGCACCGCAAGGTGCTGCTCACCAGCGGGCCGCTGACGGACGGTCAGCTGCCCCCCGACACTGCGGTCTGGCTCCGCCTGCCCTGACCCGGCGGAGCCAGGGCGCTACCGGGGCCGCACCGTTCTTGAGGGTGGGCGGTGCGGCCCCTTCCATCCACAGGCAACCCGCCTGCCACGCACGGGAGGTATCCCACCATGTACGTCCCACGCACCACCGCCGCGGCCCTGGCCACGGCCGTCGTCAGCCTCACCGTCGGCCTCGGCGGAGCCGCGCACGCCGCGGCCGGGCCGGCCGCCGCCGTCGTCACCCGGGCCGGGCTCGACCCGGCGCTGGTCGCCGGGCGCGGCGCGGACCTGGGCTTCCTCGAGCAGGAGGCGGAGCACGCCGTCACCGACGGCACGGTCATCGGCCCGGGCCGGGACGCCTACACGCTGCAGGCCGAGGCGTCCGGCCGCAGCGCCGTCAGACTGGAGCCCGGGCAGTACGTCGAGTTCACTCTGCCGCAGGCCGCCAACGCGATCACGGTGCGCTACAGCATCCCGGACGCGCCCCAGGGCGGGGGCATCACCTCGCCGCTGGACGTCTCCGTGGACGGCAGGCACCACCGCACCATGACGCTGACCTCCCAGTACGCCTGGCTCTACAACGAGTACCCGTTCAGCAACGACCCGACCGCCGACATCCTCCACCCCGACTGGTGGATGACCGAGTGCGGTTGCGTTCCGGACGCCACCACCCCGGCGCCCGTGGTGGCCAAGCCGTTCCGGCCCAACCACTTCTACGACGAGCAGCGGCTGCTGCTCGGCCGCAGCTACCCCGCGGGTGCCAAGATCCGGCTGACCGTCCCGGCCGGCGCCGCGACCACGGTCGTGGACCTGATGGACTCCCAGCAGGTCGCCCCGCCGCACGTCGAGCCGTACGCCGCGAACGTCCTGGCCTTCGGGGCCGACCCGACCGGGCGGCGCGACTCGGCCGACGCCCTCGACCGGGCCATCGCCTTCGCAAGGCGTACGCACCTCAAGGTCTACCTCCCGCCGGGCACGTACCAGGTGAACCGGCACATCGTCGTGGACGACGTGACGATCGTCGGCGCGGGCAGCTGGTACACCGTCATCAAGGGCCACCAGGTGACCCTTCCGGCCCCGGCGCCGGACGGCTCGGTGCACACGGGCGTCGGCTTCTACGGCAAGGAAGCCGCCGCGGGCGGCAGCCACGACGTGCATCTGTCCGGCTTCGCGATCGAGGGCGACGTGCGCGAGCGGATCGACACCGACCAGGTCAACGGGATCGGCGGCGCCTTCAGCGACTCGACCATCGACGGCCTGTACATCCACCACACCAAGGTCGGCATGTGGTTCGACGGGCCCATGCACCACCTGGTGATCACGAACAACCAGATCGCTGACCAGATCGCGGACGGCATCAACTTCCACACCGGCGTGACCGATTCGGTGGTCCGCAACAACTTCGTCCGCAACACCGGCGACGACGGCCTGGCCATGTGGTCGGAGAAGACCGAGGACGCGGACGACGTCTTCGACCACAACACCGTGCAGACGCCGGTGCTCGCCAACGGCATCGCCCTCTACGGCGGCACCGACAACACGGTCTCCGACAACCTGGTCGCCGACCCGATCCGGGAGGGCAGCGCGATCCACCTCGGCTCCCGCTTCGGCGCCGAGGCCTTCACCGGCCACGTGTGGGTCACCGGCAACACCACCGTCCGGGCCGGGACCTACGAGCTGAACTGGAACATCGGCCTGGGCGCGATCTGGTTCTACGCCCTGGAGAAGGATCTGGCTGCGGACGTGGAGGTGGTCGGGGACGACTTCCTCGACAGCACCTACAACGCCGCCATGTTCGTGGCCGACTGGCCGGTCAGGGACCTGTACTCGATCAGCAACGTCCACTTCAAGGACGTCAGGGTGGACGGCGCCGGCACCTCGGTGGTCAGCGCCCGCGCCGCCGGGTCCGCGACCTTCGAGAACGTGCAGGCCCGCAACGTCGGCGCGGTGAGCGTCAACAACTGCGGCTCCTTCCACTTCACCGCCGCCGGTTCGGAGTTCGGGCTCACCGACCTGGGCGGCAACGGCTCCTGGCTGTCCCCGTGGGAGCTGCCGAACACCATCACCTGCGACGACCGGCCGCCGGTGGTGCCGCCGCCGGCGCCGGGCCCGTGGCACTGACGGCGGCTTCGGCAAGCTCTTTCAGATCCTTGCAGGTGTGATCCGGCCCGTGACAGCGCCCAGAGAGATCCGGGTGCCGTCCGGGCCGGGAGCGCTTGCAGAGATTTCCACAAGGTCCCCGTCCTGGAGGAAGGACCGTTCGCCGTCCGGCAGTTGCAGCGGCTGCTGCCCGTTCCAGCTCAGCTCGATCAGCGAGCCGCGCTCGTCGGGGCCCCAGCCGGAGACGGTGCCGGAGGCGTAGAGGTCGCCGGTGCGCAGCGAAGCGCCGTTGACGGTGAGGTGGGCCAGCAGCTGCGCGGGCGACCAGTAGGTGTCGCGGAACCGGGGCCGGGACAGCAGGTGGCCGTTGAGCCGGACCTCCAGGTCCAGGTCCAGCCCCCAGGGCTCCTTCTCCCGCAGGTAGGGCAGCGGCTCGGGGTCCTGTTCCGGCGTCGGGATCCGAGCGTGCTCCAGGGCCGCGAGCGGGACCACCCACGGGGACAGCGAGGTGGCGAAGGACTTGCCGAGGAAGGGGCCGAGCGGCTGGTACTCGAAGGCCTGGATGTCCCGGGCGGACCAGTCGTTGACCAGGACGACGCCGAAGACGTGGTCGGTGAAGGCGGAAGTGGGGACCGGCGTGCCCCGCTCGGAGCCGCTGCCGACGACGAAGCCGACCTCCGCCTCGACGTCCAGCCGGGCGGAGGGTCCGAACTGACCGGCCGTCAACTGGCCGCAGGGCCGCGGAATCTCCGCGCCCGAGGCGACGACGGTGCCGGCGCGGCCGTGGTAGCCGACGGGCAGGTGGCGCCAGTTGGGCAGCAGCGGCTCGGCCTGCTGCGGGCGCAGGATCCGGCCCAGGTTGGTCGCGTGCGCCTCGGAGGCGTAGAAGTCCACGTAGTCGGCGACCTCGAAGGGCAGGTGCAGCCGCACCTGGGCCAGGGGGTGGAGGGCGTGTTCGCAGAACTCGCGGCGCTCCGAGCCGGTCAGCATCCGGCGGACCTCGGTGCGCACGTAGGCCCATTCGCGCGGGCCGCGGCGCAGCAGCCGGTTGAGCGAGCCGGTGGACAGATCGGCCCCCAGCGGGGTGCCGGCCCACATCGCCGCGAGGTCGAGGACGTGCTCGCCGATGGCGACGCCGACCCGGGGCAGCCCGTCGGGCCGGCCGAAGCGGAGCGGGGTGAACACCCCGTAGGGCAGGTTGTCCACGGTGAATCCGCAGCCCTCGGGCACGGGGACCCAGGTGGCGGTCATGTCAGCGGTCCTTCCGGGCCGCGGCCGCTCCAGGTCCAGGCGTAGCGGCCGTCGTCGCTCGCTCGGGCGCCCTCGCCCAGCTCCAGCGGGCGGAAGGTGTCCACCATGACGGCGAGTTCGTCGAAGAACTCGGCGCCGATGCTGCGTTCGTAGGCGCCGGGCTGCGGGCCGTGGGTGTGGCCGCCGGGGTGCAGCGAGACGCTGCCCTGACCGATGCCCGAGCCCCTGCGGGCCTCGTAGTCCCCGCCGCAGTAGAACATGACCTCGTCGCTGTCCACGTTGGAGTGGTAGTAGGGCACCGGGATGGACAGCGGGTGGTAGTCGACCTTGCGCGGGACGAAGTTGCAGACCACGAAGCCGTTGCCCTCGAAGACCTGGTGCGCGGGCGGGGGTTGGTGCACCCGGCCGGTGATCGGCTCGAAGTCGCGGACGTTGAAGGCGTAGGGGTAGAGGCAGCCGTCCCAGCCGACCACGTCGAAGGGGTGCTCGGGGACGGTCATCACGGTGCCGCCGACGGCGCTGCCGTTGACCCGGTGCTTGACGTACACCTCGACGTCGCCGAGCCCGTCCTCGGCGAGCAGCGGGCCGACCGGTCCGCGCAGGTCGCGCTCGCAGTAGGGGGAGTGCTCCAGGAACTGGCCGTACCGGGAGAGGTAGCGACGGGCGGGCGCGACATGGGAGTTGGCCTCGATGGCGTAGAGCCGCAGCGGCTCGTCTCCGGTGGGCAGCCAGCGGTGGGTGGTGGCGCGGGGCAGGATCACGTAGTCGCCCCTGCCGACCTCAAGGCTGCCGAAGACGGTCTCCACCACTCCGCCGCCGGACTCCACGTAGACGCACTCGTCGCCGACCGCGTTGCGGTAGAGCGGGGAGGGGACGCCGGCGGCGACGTAGGAGATGCGCACGTCGGCGTTGCCCAGCAGCAGCCGCCGGTCCCGCACGGGGTCGCACTGCCGCCAGCTCTCGCCGGGGAACAGCTCGTGCAGGCGGAAGTGGTACGGCTTGAGCGGGTGGTTGGCCTCGGTCTTCTGCTCGGGCAGCACCCAGACCCGGCTGTCCGTCAGCGCCGAGGGCAGGTGGCGGTGGTAGAGCAGCGAGGAGTCGGAGGAGAACCCCTCCTCGCCCATCAGCTCCTCGAAGTAGAGGCTGCCGTCGCCGCTTCGGTGCTGGGTGTGCCTCTTGGGTGGGACGGTGCCCACGCTGCGGTAGTGCGCCACCGGTGGTTCGCCTCCTGAGCGTCGCTGGCCAGGTCAGTCCATCCCAGGATGGACCGGTTCGCGGTGTCAAGGCGGGAGTCAAGGCCGGGCAACCGTCAGGACACGCTGTTGTAACGGATCACCGCGGCTTTCAGAAAGTTGCTGCAAGGGGTTTCCATTCGGATTGCACGGCTGTTACGTTCCTCCCCGAAGCCCCGCAGGCAGTGCGGCCGCGGGCATCCACCTTGAAGGAGTGCACAATGCGTCGTGGCATTGCGGCAGCCGTTCTGGCGACGGCGATAGCGGTTTCTGCAAGCGCTTGCGGATCTTCCGGCAGCAGCTCTGACAGCTCCTCCCAGAAGTCCGGCCCGGTCACCATCACCTGGTGGGACACCTCGGACGCCACCAACGAGGCCCCGACCTTCAAGGCCCTGGTCGCCGACTTCGAGAAGGCCAACCCGGACATCACGGTCAAGTACGTGAGCGTCCCCTTCGCCGACGCGCAGACCAAGTTCCAGACCGCCGCCGCGGCCGGCACCGGCGCCCCGGACGTGCTGCGCGCCGACGTCGGCTGGACCGCGGGCTTCGCCAAGGCCGGCTTCCTGCTCCCGCTGGACGGCACCCCCGCCGCCGCGGACCAGGCCAAGTTCGAGCCCCAGCTCATCGAGCAGGCCAAGTACCAGGGCAAGCTCTACGGCATGCCCGAGGTCACCGACACCCTCGCGCTGATGTACAACAAGGCCCTGTTCGCCAAGGCCGGCATCACCGCGGCGCCGAAGACCTGGGACGAGCTGAAGGCCGACATGGCCCTGGTCAAGTCCAAGGCCGGCGTGGACGGCTTCGCCTTCAACCCCGCCTCGTACTACGCCATGCCCTTCCTGTACGGCGAGGGCACCGACATGGTGGACGCGGCCAACAAGAAGATCACGGTCAACTCCGCCGCCGCGGTCAAGGGCATCGACACCCTGAAGGCGCTCATCGCCGCGCCGGGCGCGGCCAAGCTGGACACCACCAGCAACGGCTACTCGAACATCATGGACGCCTTCGAGTCCGGCAAGGTCGCCTCGATCATCCAGGGCCCCTGGGAGACCACCAACGTCTTCAAGGGCGCCGCGTTCAGCGACAAGTCCAACCTGGGCATCGCGGCCGTCCCGGCCGGCTCCGCGGGCAAGGCGGGCGCGCCGATCGGCGGCCACAACCTGGTCGCCTACGCCGGCTCCGACGCCGCCCACCAGGCCGCCGCGGAGAAGTTCATCGCCTTCATGACCTCCGCCCAGTCGCAGGTCACCATCGCGACCAAGAACGCCACCCTGCCGACCCGCACCGACGCCTACACCGCCGCGGTCACCGCCAACCCGGGCATCGCCGGCTTCCAGGCCGCGCTGTCGGCCGGCGTCCCGCGTCCCGCGCTGCCGGAGTACAGCAACCTCTACACCCCGCTGCAGACGGACCTGGTGAAGATCCTCACCGGCCAGGAGGCCACCCAGGCCGGACTGGACAACGTCGCCACCGCCGCCAAGAAGCAGCTGGCCGACTTCCAGTGAGTCCCGGGCCGGTGAGCGGCCCTGACCCAGCGTCAGGGCCGCTCACCGGCCGCCTCCCTGTCCCCATCCGTTCCCCCCGAGGTATCTGATGTCCGTCGCCGTCGACCAGCGGCCGCGTCCCGGCCTGCTCAAGCGGATCAAGTACTCCTACGACCGTTACTGGTACGCCTGGGCCATGTGCCTGCCCGTGGTCGCGGTGCTCGGGCTGATCGTCGGCTATCCGCTGGTGCAGGGCATCTACCTGACCTTCACCGACGCCAACAGCCTCAACGTGGGCCGCACCATCGGCGTCAACCACATCCCGGACACCTACAAGTGGGTCGGGCTCAAGAACTACATCGACATCCTCAGCGGACCGGACAACCAGTTCTGGCCCCACTTCGTGTGGACCATCGTCTGGACCGTGCTCTGCGTGGGCATCAGCTACTGCATCGCGCTGGGCCTCGCGGTGATGCTCAACCGCAAGCTGGTCGGCCGCACCGTCTACCGGATGCTGCTGATCCTGCCCTGGGCGGTGCCGACCTTCGTCACCCTGTTCTCCTGGCGGCTGATCCTGGCCGACGACGGCGCGGTGAACCAGCTGCTGCACCTGCTCGGGCTGGGCCAACCCTCGTGGCTGAGCGACCCGTTCGCGCAGAAGGTGGCCGCGATCGGCGTCAACATCTGGTGCTCCATCCCGTTTCTGATGATCTCCCTGCTGGGCGGCCTGCAGGCCATCCCGAGCGAGCTCTACGAGGCCGCGGAGATGGACGGCGCGTCCAACTGGCAGCGGTTCTGGAACGTCACCCTGCCCGGCCTGCGCCCGGTCTCCAGCACCGTGATCCTGCTCGGCGTGATCTGGACCTTCAACCAGTTCAACGTGATCTACCTGCTGTTCGGCAACGTCAACTCCGACAGCGTGCAGATCCTGGTCACCTACGCCTACCAGCTCTTCTTCGGCCAGCAGCCGCAGGACTACGCCGGCTCCGCCGCGGTCGGCATGCTCTGCCTCTCGCTGCTGGTGGTCTTCACCCAGCTCTACCGCCGCTGGCTCAAGCGCAACGACGAGGGGGTCCTCGCATGAGCACGACCGTCACCGAGACCACCGCGACCCCCGTCGCCCCGGCCAAGTCCCGTGCCGCCGACGGCGGGAAGGCCCTCAAGCGCGGCGAGCGCGGCGTCCTCGCCTCGCTCGGCCTGCACGGCGTGCTCGCCGTCGCCGCCTTCCTGGCCGCCTTCCCCATCGGCTGGATCTGCTACATCTCGCTCGGCCCGGGCGAGTTCGACTACCGCCACCCGGGGACGATCCTCGGCAAGGCGACGCTGTCGAACTACAGCTACGTCATCCAGCACACCCAGTTCGGCACCTGGATGCTCAACTCGGTCATCGTCGGCCTGGGCACCACCGTCGTCGGCGTGCTGATCGCGGCCAGCGCCGCCTACGCCGTCTCCCGGATGAGGTTCCTCGGGCGCGGCTCGCTGATGTACACCTTCCTGCTCACCCAGATGTTCCCGGTCTCGGTGCTGATGGTGCCGCTGTACAAGATCATGGCCGGGCTGCACCTGCTGGACTCCTACGGCGGACTGGTCGTCATCTACTGCTCCACCGCCGTGCCCTACTGCGCCTGGCTGCTGAAGGGCTACTTCGACACCATCCCGGTGGACATCGACGAGGCCGGCCGGATCGACGGGCTCACTCCGTTCGGCACCTTCTGGCGGCTGATCGTCCCGCTGGCCCGCCCGGGCCTGGCCGTGGCCGCGTTCTACACCTTCCTCACCGCCTGGGGCGAGGTCGCCTTCGCGACGCACTTCATGCTCTCGTCCAACAAGTACACGCTTGCGGTCGGCCTTCAGACGTACATCAGCCAGTACAACTCCCAGTGGAACTACATGGCCGCCACGGCCGTCATGATTGCCATTCCGGCTGCAGGAGTGTTCTACCTGGTGCAGAAGCACCTCGTCACCGGCCTCACCGCCGGCGGCACCAAGGGCTGACGGCCCCAACTCGCTTTCGGTTACTGTCCGTACGGATACAAGGGATCCCATGACCCAGCACCTCGCCGAACTCGCCCGGCCCGCCGACGCCACCGCCACCGCGGGCGCGCGCAGAACCGGGGACTGGTGGCGCGACGCGGTGATCTACCAGGTCTACCCCCGCAGCTTCGCCGACGCGAACGGCGACGGCATGGGCGACCTCCCCGGTATCCGCTCCCGCCTGCCCTACCTGCGCGACCTGGGCGTGGACGCCGTCTGGCTGTCCCCCTTCTACGCCTCCCCGCAGGCCGACGCCGGCTACGACGTCTCCGACTACCGGCGCGTGGACCCGATGTTCGGCGAACTCGCCGACGCCACCGGCCTGATCGAGGACGCGCACCGGCTCGGGCTGCGGATCATCGTGGACCTGGTCCCCAACCACTGCTCGGACCAGCACGAGTGGTTCCAGCAGGCGCTGCGCGAGGGCCCCGGCTCGCCGCTGCGCAAGCGGTTCCACTTCCTGCCCGGCAAGGGCGAGAACGGTGAACTGCCGCCCAACGACTGGGAGTCCATCTTCGGCGGCCCGGCCTGGACCCGGGTGGCGGACGGCGAGTGGTACCTGCACCTGTTCGCCCCGGAGCAGCCCGACTTCAACTGGGAGCACCCGGCCGTCCAGGACGAGTTCCGCTCCATCCTGCGGTTCTGGCTGGACCTGGGCGTGGACGGGTTCCGCATCGACGTCGCCCACGGCATGGTCAAGGCCGCCGGACTGCCCGACATCGGCGGCAGCGACCAGCTCAAGCTGCTCGGCAACGACGTGATGCCGTTCTTCGACCAGGACGGCGTGCACGAGATCTACCGCGACTGGCGCCGGGTGCTGGACGAGTACACCGGCGAGCGCATCTTCGTCGCCGAGGCGTGGACCCCGACGGTGCAGCGCACCGCCAACTACGTCCGCCCCGACGAGCTGCACCAGGCGTTCAACTTCCAGTACCTGGGCACCTCCTGGGACGCCGAGGCGCTGCGCGAGGTCGTCGACCTGACCCTGGACTCGATGCGCCCGGTGGGCGCCCCGGCCACCTGGGTGCTGTCCAACCACGACGTCACCCGGCACGCCACCCGCTTCGCCAACCCGGCCGGCCTGGGCACCCAGATCCGCACGCCGGGCGACCGCGAGCTGGGCCTGCGCCGGGCCCGCGCGGCCACGCTGCTCATGCTGGGCCTGCCGGGCTCCGCCTACCTGTACCAGGGCGAGGAGCTGGGCCTGCCGGACGTCACCGACCTGCCCGACGAGGTCCGCCAGGACCCCTCCTTCCACCGGCAGAGCGGCCAGGACGGCTTCCGCGACGGCTGCCGGGTGCCCATCCCGTGGTCCGGCACCGAGGCGCCCTACGGCTTCGGTCCGGTCGCGGGCGGCCCCAGCTGGCTGCCGCAGCCCGCGAGTTGGGCCGAGCTGAGCGTCGAGGCGCAGACCGGGGTGCCCGGCTCGACGCTGGAGCTGTACCGCTCCGCGCTGGCCGTGCGCCGCGAGCAGGCCGCGCTCGGCGCGGGCGACTCGGTCGACTGGATGGACGCCCAGCCCGGCGTCCTGGCCTTCCGCCGTACCGCCGCTGACGGCTCGTCGGTCGTCGTCACCGCCAACACCACCGGCGAACCGGTGCGGATGGCCGCCCCGGGCCGGCTGCTGATCGGCTCCGGCGAGGTGGTCGTCGTGGACGACGAGACCGTGCTGCCGGCGGACACCACCGCCTGGTGGGCCGTCTAGTGACCGTCCCCCAGCAGTCCGGCGCGCGCCTGGCGGACATCGCCGTCCAGGCGGGCGTCAGCGAGGCCACCGTCTCCCGGGTGCTCAACGGGAAGGCGGGGGTCTCCGCGGCGACCCGCCAGACGGTCCTGGCCGCGCTGGACGTGCTCGGCTACGACCGCCCGGTCAAGCTGCGCCAGCGCAGCGCGGGCCTGATCGGCCTGATCACACCGGAGTTGAGCAATCCGATCTTCCCGGCGCTGGCCCAGGTGATCGAGCAGGTGCTCACCCGGTACGGGTACACCCCCGTGCTGTGCACCCAGACACCGGGCGGCTCGACCGAGGACGAGCTGGTGGAGACGCTGGTCGACCGGGGCGTGACCGGGATCGTCTTCGTCTCCGGCCTGCACGCCGACACCACCGCCGACCACGAGCGCTACGCCCGGCTCGCCGGCCGCGGCGTGCCCTACGTCCTCATCGACGGCTACAGCGACCGCATCGACGCGCCGTTCGTCTCGCCGGACGACGGCGCGGCGATGCGGATGGCGGTCCAGCACCTGGTCGAACTCGGCCACGAGCGGATCGGCTTGGCGCTCGGACCGGCCCGCTTCGTGCCGGTGGCCCGGAAGGTGGAGGGCTTCACCGCCGCCCTGGCCGAACGGGGCCTGGACGCGACAGCGGCGGCGGAGTTCGTCCAGCACTCGCTGTTCACCGTGGAGGGCGGCCAGGCGGCGGGGAACGTGCTGCTGGACAAGGGCTGCACGGCGATCGTCTGCGGCAGCGACCTGATGGCCTTCGGCGCGATCCGCGCCGCGCGCGGGCGCGGGCTGACGGTCCCCGGCGACGTGTCGGTGGTCGGCTTCGACGACTCACCGTTGATCGCCTTCGCCGATCCGCCGCTGACCACCATCCGCAAGCCGGTGGAGGCGATGGGTACGGCAGCGGTGGACGCGCTGCTGGAGGAGATCAACCGGAACTCGGTGCACCGGGCCGAGTTCGTGTTCCAGCCGGAACTGGTCGTCCGCGGCTCCACCGGGGCCGCGGCCCGGAGCTGAGGCTCCGTCGGCGGGCGGGGGCCGTGTGAGGGTCGGCCCCCGCCCGCTTCGTGTTCCTCCCCGCTGCCCCAGCCCGGCCGGCCGTTGCCCCCCCCGCTGCCCACGCCCCGTTGGCGGTTCAGGGCAGCCAGCTGTCCGCCGGGCGCTCCAACCAGCCCTCGGCGGAGCCGAGTTCCGCGGCGGCCTGCAGCAGTGCGTCCAGCCCGGGGTGGCGCAGGTCGGGCCGGTGCACCAGGGACACCGGGCTGAGCGGGACCGGGTCCACCAGCGGCCGGGTGACCGTGCCGGGGATGTCGTCCATGCCCGTGGTGGTCAGCGCCGGGTCGCCGTGCCGGAGCAGGTAGCGCCCGAACTCCTCGGGCCCCACGGCCGGGGAGCGGGGCGGGGCGACCGGGACGCCGAAGGCGCGGGCCAGGCGCGAGCCCAGCTCCGTCCACTCCGTCGTCGCCTCGTTCCCCGCGCAGACGTCCAGGCGGTACCGGCGCAGCTCGGCGACCGGCACGGCGTCCCACCCGGCCAGCGGGTGTTCGAGCGGCAGGATCAGCGCCATCGGCTCCAGCCGGATCGGACGGTGCGTCAACTGCCTGCGCAGCGGGGCGGAAAGGCCGGCGAACCAGCCGAAGGCGACGTCGAGGCGGTGCGCCAGCAGCGCGGCCGCGGCGCCGGCCAGGCCGCCGTGGAAGCGGGCGAGCAGCTCCGCCTCCGGCAGCCGCGACCGGGCCGCCTCCAGCAGCCGGTCCGGCGTCAGGTCGGGGCCGGTGACCGCGCTGTTGAGGTCGACCAGCAGCGGGCGCGCGGTACCGTCGGCGAGCAGGTCGTCGTGGAGGGCGAGCAGTCGGCGGGCCCTGGGCAGCAGCCGGGACCCGGCGGGGGTGAGCGCGACCTGGCGGGTGCTGCGCTCGAACAGCGTCTGGCCGAGGACCCGTTCCAGCGTCCGCACGTCCCGGCTGAGCGCCTGCTGGGCGACCCGCAGCCGTTGCGCGGCACGGCCGAAGTGGAGCTCCTCCGCGGTGGCGACGAAGCCGCGCAGCAGGCGGGGATGGATGTCGGCGGGCATGCCCGAAGATTAACAACAGAACTGCGTCAATGCAGCTGAACAGGTGTTGGACGGCCCCCGGCGGCCGACGGCAGGCTCAAGGTCGTTCACCACGACTGGAGTTGACGCATGTTCCGCGGCTACCGAGCCCTGTTCTCCCCTGCCGGGGCGGTCCCCTTCGCCCTGGCCGCGCTGCTGGCGCGCTTCCCCATGGGCATGCTCTCGCTGGCGGCCACCCTCGCCGTCACCAGCCTGCACGGCTCCTACACGCTGGCCGGGCTGGGCGGCGCCACCTCCCTGGCCACCGTCGCCGTGGCCGGTCCGCTCCAGGCCCGGCTGGTGGACCGCCACGGCCAGGCCCGGGTGAGCGTCCCCGCGATGCTGCTCGCCGCGGCCGGGTCCGCGGGCGCCCTGCTGACGATCGTTCAGCATGCGCCCACCTGGCTGTTCGTCGTCGCCTGCGCCGCCGCGGGCCTCGGCCCCAACTCCGGTTCCCTGGCCCGGGCGCGCTGGGCGCACCTGCACAAGGGCGACGACGCGACGCTGCACACGGCCTACGCCTACGAGGGCGTCGTCGACGAACTGTGCTTCGTCCTGGGCCCGTTGGCCGTCATGGGCCTGGCGGCCGCGGCCTCTCCGGTGGCCGCCTACGTCATCGGCGTCGCCGTCGAGGTCGTCGGCATCCTCACGCTCGCGGGGCAGCGCCGCACCGAGCCGCCGGTCGCGGCCGCCGTGGGGCACCTGCCCGGCTCGGCCCTGCGCAGCCCCGGGATGCCCGCCCTGGTCCTGGTGCTCGCGTCGACCGGGCTGGTCTTCGGCGCCCAGGAGATCACCACGATCGGCCTGGCCCAGTCCCTGGGCGAGCGCGGGCAGGCCGGCTGGGTGCTGGCCTGCTACGCCCTCGGCTCCTGCCTCTCCGGGTTGCTCCTCGGCCTGTGGCGGCCGCGCGGCAGCGCGCTCGCGCGGATGCGCTGGTCGCTTGCGGCGATGGCGCTGTCGCTCTCCCCGCTCATGCTCGTGCACAGCCTCGGGGCGGCCGCCGGAGTGCTGTTCCCCGCTGGCTTCACGACGGCCCCGACCATGACGACGGCGATGGGGTTCGTCCGGGAGCTGGTCCCCGAAGGGAAGTTGACGGAGGGCTTCACCTGGACCAGCACCGGTCTGCTCGTCGGCATCAGCACCGGGACCGCCGTCGCGGGCTGGCTCGCCGACCACGCCGCCCCGGGCACGGGCTACCGGATTCCCGCTGCGGCCGCCGCAATCGCGCTGCTCACCACCTTCGCGGGCGGCCGTGCAATACGATTCGGTGCGTCATCCGCGTGGGAGGGAGCCCAGTGAACACAGCCCGCTTGGCCGACATCGCCGCACAGGCGGGCGTCAGCGAGGCCACCGTCTCCCGCGTGCTCAACGGGAAACCGGGCGTCGCCGCCGCCACCCGGCAGGCCGTGCTGGCCGCGCTGGACGTGCTCGGCTACGAGCGCCCGACCCGGCTCAAGCAGCGCAGCGCGGGCCTGATCGGCCTGATCACACCGGAGTTGAGCAACCCGATCTTCCCGGCGCTGGCCCAGGTGATCGAGCAGGTGCTCACCCGCTTCGGCTACACGCCGGTGCTGTGCACCCAGACGCCGGGCGGCTCGACCGAGGACGAGCTGGTGGAGATGCTGGTCGAGCGCGGCGTGACGGGCATCGTCTTCGTCTCCGGCCTGCACGCCGACACCACGGCGGACACCGAGCGCTACGCCAAGCTGCAGGGCCAGGGCGTCCCCTTCGTGATGATCAATGGCTACAGCGAGCGGGTCGCGGCCCCCTTCATCTCCCCGGACGACCGCGCGGCGATGTGGATGGCGGTGCGCCATCTGGTCGGCCTGGGCCACGAACGGATCGGACTGGCGGTCGGCCCCGCCCGCTTCGTCCCGGTGCTGCGCAAGATCGAGGGCTTCACGGCGGCACTGGGGGAGCTGCGGGGCCTGGACGCGACAGCGGCGGCGGAGTTCGTCCAGCACTCGCTGTTCACCGTGGAGGGCGGCCAGGCGGCGGGGAACGTGCTGCTGGACAAGGGCTGTACGGCGATCGTCTGTGGCAGCGACCTGATGGCCTTCGGCGCGATCCGCGCCGCGCGCGGGCGCGGGCTGACGGTCCCCGGCGACGTGTCGGTGGTCGGCTTCGACGACTCCCCGCTGATCGCGTTCGCGGACCCGCCGCTGACGACGATCCGTCAGCCGGTGGAGGCGATGGGCGCGGCCGCGGTGAACGTCCTTCTCGAGGAGATCGGCGGAAACCCGGCCCAGCGGGGCGAGTTCGTCTTCCAGCCCGAGCTCGTCGTCCGCGGCTCGACCGCCGCGGCGCACCCGTAGGCGGCGCAGCCGCCAGGGGCGCGAGGATCCCCCACCCTTCGGGCGGGAGGTGCCCCCAGCGCGACCAGCCCACCACTCGGGGAGGTCCGTCCCCGATCAACGGGTCGAACCTCCCGCGGTGGCGGGCTGGTCACGCAGTTCCTCGCGCCCCCAGCGGGGCCCGCGTCAGTGGTCGAGGCTGACGCCGAGGTGGCCCAGGTACAGGCCGAGGGCGAGGCGGGACAGGCTGGCGTAGGCGCCGATCGGCTCGGCGACCTGTACGTCGAACTCCTCGGCCACGGCCTTGAGGTGGTCCTCCGCCAGTTCCGGGCCCAGCACGTACGGCGCGAGCGCGGGCGCCCCGCTGCCGGTGGCGCGCAGGTGCTCGACCGCCGCGGCGACCGAGCCGGGGATGTCCAGCGCCGCGGGGACCACGGGCACGGCGAGACGCGCGGCCAGCAGGACGCCGGTCACCTCGGCCAGCTCCAGCGCCACCGGGCCGCCGACCGTGGCGAGCACGATGCCGTCCGCGGCGGTGTTGATGGCGAAGAGGCGCGCGCGGTCGGCGCGGGCCAGGCCGGCCTCGGAGAGGCGGACGTGCACGGCCTCCGCGAGCAGCGGGTGCGGGCCGAGCGAGTCGGTGACGGTCACGCCCTCGACGCCCGCGAGCGCCGCCTCCAGCGCCGGGACCGGCGCGGGGCTGAGCGGGACGACCACGGGCAGCGGCAGACCCGCCTTGCGGGCCGCGGCCAGCACGTCGGTGACCACGGGGGAGTCCTCGGCACCGCCGGGCAGGTACGCGGCCTGCACGTCAACTCCGGGCTGCTCCACGCGGATCAGCGAGACGATCTCGTCGGCTATCTGCTGGGCGGCGGGGGTGGCCTCGACCGGAACGGCCAGCAGCAGGGCGGGCGAGCCCGCGGGGATCTCGGGGACCTCTGGACGGCGGTGGCGACCGCGCCCCTTGGCGTTGGGCGTGCGAACCGGCAGCGGGTTGCTGGGAGTCGGGGCAGTGCTCATGGCGCACGATCGTAGGTCATGCGTACGTCGCCCGGCACAGCGGCATCCGGATCGTGACCGCTCTGTCGAATCCCACCCCGAATCTCCACCGCCGGACGGAACCTGACGGGGGGTGAGCAGCGTCACATGGAGGGAGCAGGCAGGTGGTTACTGACTGTGCGTCACGGTGGCGCTCCATGCTGTCGATCATGAATGCCTGCCGCGTCAGCATCCTCACGGACAGTCGCCTCGACGGGGGGCGAACTGTCCGGCTTTGCCCGTAAGGACCGATCAACTCCCTTCTCCTGTAGGGCTTTCGTGCACTTCTCGTGAGCGCACGTGCAACAGCATAAGCAGCTGCACGTGCACCTGGCGGGGGATATCATCACCGGCAGTGAGACCGCTGCATGGTGCACCGCTCGAACTTTCCGGGAGACAGCAAAGATGGGTCGCGTCTACAACGGCATCCCCGCCACGGAGCTCGAAGGCGTGGTCTGGCAGAAGAGTGAGCTGAGCAACTCCCAGGGCGACTGCGTCGAGTTGGCGCGCCTGGCGGACGGCGACATCGCCGTCCGCAACTCCCGTTTCCCGGACGGTCCGGCGCTGGTCTACACCCGGGCCGAGATCGCGGCACTGCTGCACGGGGTGAAGGCCGGCGAGTTCGACCACTTCGTCGCCTAGCGGTGGGGGCCGGCGCCGCCCGGCCCCAAGTATCAAGAACGGCCTGGGACTTCGGTCCCAGGCCGTCGTGCTGTGGGGATCAGAGTCCGTCCCGGAGTTCGAACAGCGCCCAGACCACCTTGCCGACGGCCACCGGGTGCCAGCCCCAGGACTGGCTGAAGGACTCGACCAGGTGCAGGCCGCGGCCGGACTCGGCTATCCAGTCGGCCTCACGGGCCACCGGCCCGCACTCGCTCGGGTCGCTCACCGCGCAGACCACCTGCGGCGACCGGCGTACCAGGCTGAGCCGGATCAGCGGGGCCGGCGCGTCCAGCGCGTCGTCGATCGGGCGGGGCGCGCCGCGGCGGCCGAAGGCGCTGCCGCGGGGCTCGGGGACCACGGGCGGGAGCGCGTGCCGCAGCGCGTTGGTGACCAACTCGCTGGCGACCAGCGCGACATCGTCGAAGAGCCCGCCCAGGTGCCAGCGGTTGAGCGTCAGGCGGGTGAACTCGCGGGCGGTGCGCACGGATTCATGGCGGGGAGCGAGTGCACAGCTGACCACGTCCTGGTCGGCCGCAACGGCGGCGTGCAGGCTCATGAAGAGCTCCTCCCATGCGCCGTCGGCCCCGGGCGACTGTGGTGTGCGGGGCGCGTTCTCGGCGGGTTGCCAGTGGGCGTGCAGGTGCACGGCGACCATCGTCCTCTTCGCATACGTCAGATGCAAGGGTGGATTCACGTGCATTTGCAGCCCCTGCAGATGCACGTGCATTTTCGCGTGCATGGAGTAGTGTCGTGACTGCGCAGAGCGATCCCTGGGGCAAATGGAGATCAAAGTATTGACCAGGGACTTCGTGACCGGGCACCCTTCGCGCTCGGATAGTGGCAGACTGTGCGCTGTTTCCATCGGGTGGAGGTTCAACGGAATGACCACGGTTCAGCCGGGGAGCGGATCGATGGTGCGCCGGATCCTCCTCGGCTCCCAACTGCGCCGGCTGCGCGAGGCCAAGGGCATCTCCCGGGAGGACGCCGGTTACACCATCCGCGCCTCCGAGTCGAAGATCAGCCGCATGGAGCTGGGCCGGGTCAGCTTCAAGGAGCGGGACGTGGTCGACCTGCTCAGCCTGTACGGGGTGGAGGACGAGGCCGAGCGCGCGGCGCTGCTGACCCTGGTCCGCGAGGCGAACCAGTCCGGCTGGTGGCACAGCTTCAGCGACGCGATGCCCAACTGGTTCCAGACCTACGTGGGCCTGGAGGAGGCGGCGGCGCTGATCCGCACCTACCAGGTGCAGTTCATCCCCGGCCTGCTGCAGACCGCTGAATACGCCCGCGCCATCATGCAGTTGAACCGTCCGGGGATGCCGGCGGAGGAGCTGGAGAACCGCATCGCGCTGCGGATGCGGCGCCAGAAGCTGATCACCGACGGCGGCGGCCCGCGACTGTGGGCGGTCATCGACGAGGCGGCGCTGCGCCGGCCGATCGGCGGGCCCGACGTGATGCGCGCGCAGGTGCAGCGGCTGATCGACGCGGCCCAACTCCCCAACGTGGTCCTGCAGGTGATGCCGTTCCGGTTCGGCGGCCACGCGGCGGAGAGCGGGGCGTTCACGATCCTGCGCTTCCCCGAGCAGGACCTGCCGGACGTGGTGTACCTGGAGCAGCTGACGAGCGCGCTGTACCTCGACAAGCGGGACGACGTGGACGCCTACGTCCAGGTGATGGAACGGCTCACGGTTGACAGCCTCACCCCTGAACAGACGACCGAGCTGCTGGGTTCACTGCTCAAGGACGCGTAGCGTTCCTCGCGCCCCTGGGGGGCTCAGCGGGCTGCTCGGGGGCCGAGGGCCGGGTCGAGGCCGTAGCGGGTGAAGAGGTCGTCGCGGATCAGGCGGGCCGGGCTCTCCGCTCCGGGAAGGAGCATGCCGATGCACGCCCCCATCAGCGCGCTCCGCAGCACCGCGTGGTCCGTCGCGGCGTCCGCCGCGCCCCTGCGCCGCAGCACGGCCTGGAGCAGCGCCCCCAGGCGCCGCTGCTCGTCGTCCTGGACGAAGCCGTCGGCGCCCGGGGCGAGGATCAGGGCCAGATGGGTGCGCATCAGCCTCGGCTGGTCAATGGCCAGGCCGGTGATCGTGTCGATGGCGGTGGCGAGCCAGAGGTCCGGCGGGTCCTCGTCGGTGAGGGTGCGCAGGGCCGCGCCCAGGGTGAGGTGCATGTGGCGGTGCATCGCCGTCTGCAGCAGCAGCCGCTTGCCGGGGAAGTAGTAGGAGACCAGTCCCCGGGCCACACCGGCGCGCTCGGCGATGTCGGCGAGCGTGGTCCGCTCGAAGCCGTGCTCGTCGACGAGCTCGACCGTGGCCTGCATGATGCGTTCCCGCGAGCGGGTGCGCATGGCCTCGTTGACCGCTGCGCCTCGAGGTGACATGCCCCTCCCGCCTTCGTTGATCTGGCGTCAATATACGCGCCCCGATGGCTGGTTCTGACCGGTCCGCCAGGAATATGCACTTGCATGGAGGTGCTACTCTGTGCCTATGGCCGAACTGCAGTCCTCCGACGAGAAGGCGCTGGTCGAGGCGTGGCGGGAACTGCTCGCCCGCCAGGCCGCCACGGCCTGCGCGCTGGACCGCGAGCTGAACGAGCGCCACGGACTCGGCATGAGCGAGTTCGAGGTGCTCGAGCGCCTGGTCGAGGGTGCGGACGGGTCCTGCAAGGTGTCCTTCCGGGTGCAGGAGCTGGCCGATTCGGTGCACCTGAGCCAGAGCGCGCTGTCCCGGCTGATCGGCCGACTGGAGAAGGACGGTCTGGTCGAGCGCTCGATGTGCCCGGAGGACCGGCGCGGCATCCAGGTCTGCGTGACGAACGACGGCTACTCGCGCTACGTCGCCGCGAAGCCGACCCATCGTGCGGTGCTGGCCGAGAAGCTGGGCGACTGACCTGGGCGACTGGGCCGGGCGACTGATTTGCACGACTGATTCCGGATGAAGACGAGCCGGTCCCGGTAGGGGGCCGGCTTCTTTTTCGGGGCTTGTCGAAAGAACTCTTTCGAGCGTAGTGTTTCGAAACGTGTCTTCCGAAGAGCGCCCAGAGCGTCCCCACCGCAAGCTCACCGACCCCAAGGCCATGCGCGCCATCGCCCATCCCACCCGGCTGGCGATCCTGGAGGCGCTCGCCCGCCGCGAGCCGCTGACGGCGACCGAGGTGTCCGAGATGGTGGGGGAGTCGCCCACCAACTGCGCCTTCCACCTGCGCACGCTGGCGAAGTACGGCTTCGTCGAGGAGGCCGAGGGCGGCGCCGGGCGGCGCCGGCCCTGGCGCCGGGCGCACATCGGCTTCGGCTACGACGAGAACGCCCTGGAGGAGCCGGAGAGCCGGATCGCCGCCGGAGTGCTGACCTCCGTGCTCTGGGAGCAGTGGCTGGCCAAGATCGCCAGAGTCAACGCCCTGCGCGGCAGCTTCCCCGAGGAGTGGCGGAAGGTCACCGGCGGCTCCCAGTCGGTCTTCTGGCTCACGCCGGACGAGGCCGCCGCCTTCGAGGAGGAGCTGACGGCCATGCTCTTCCGCTACCGCGAGCGGCTGGAGGACCCCTCCCTGCGTCCGGCCGGGAGCTTCCCCATCGAGCTGGTCCAGTTCACCTTCCCCTTCGACGCCACCCGCACGGAAGGCGACTGACGCCATGAAGGCTCTGCTCGGTCAACGCGACATACGCCTGCTGGTGCTGGCCCGATTCGTCGACATGCTCGGCGACAACGTCATGTGGATCGCCCTCGGCATCTGGATCAAGGAGCTGACCGGCAGCGACTCCGCCGCCGGCATGTCCTTCTTCGTCTTCGTCCTGGGCTCGCTGTTCGCCCCCTTCGGCGGCGTGGTGGTGGACCGGGTCCGGCGCGGGCCGCTGATCGTCGTGCTGAACCTGGTCGCCGTGCTGGTGGTGCTGCCGCTGCTGCTGGTCCACGGCCGCGGCGAGGTCTGGCTGATCTACGCCGTGATGCTCGGCTACGGCATGGTCAGCGGCGTCACCGGGTCCGCGATGACGGCCTACACCCAGGCGCTCATCCCCGCCGAGCAGCTCGGCGAGGCCAACGGGCTGATCCAGACCGCGCTCCAGGGCCTGCGGCTGGTCGCCCCACTGATCGGCGCGGCCGTCCTGTCCGCCTACGGCATCGCGCCGCTGGTGCTGGGCGACGCGGCCACCTTCGTCCTGGCCGCCCTGCTGATCCGCGCGATCCGCGGCCGCGAGAGCGCCCCCGCGCCGCGGCACGGGCGCGAGCGGGGCGAGCTGCTGCGCGGAGTCCGGCACATCATGGGCACGGTGACGCTGCGTCAGGCCGTGCTGGCCGTGGTCTTCGGGCTGCTCGCGTTCGGCTTCTCCGAGTCCGTGGTCTTCGCCGTCATCGACCAGGGCCTGCACCGGCCGCCCGCGTTCCTCGGCGTGATCAGCTCGCTGGAGGGCGTCGGGGCGATCGCGGCGGGCGCGGTGGCCGGGCGGCTGATGCGGCGGATCGGGGAGAGCCGGCTGATCGCCTCCGGCCTGACCGCCGCCGGGCTCGGCTTCGCGGCCGGCTGCGTCGGCTCCGTCTGGGTGGTCGGCGTGGGCGTCACCCTGATCGGGGCCAGCCTGCCGTGGATCATCGCGGGGCTGATGACGCTGTTCCAGCGCAGCACCCCGCCCGAGCTGATGGGCCGCACCGACGCCGCCCTCGGCGTCATGCTCTCGGTGCCGCAGACCACCGCCATCGCGCTCGGCGCGGGGCTGGTCGCGGTGGTGGACTTCCGGCTGCTGCTGACGGCCATGGCGGCGCTGATGGCGCTCGGCGCGCTCTACCTGTTCACCCGTCGCCCCGCTGCGGAGGCCGTCACGGTCGAGGCCCCCGCGGAGGCGGCGCAGGCGGCCTGAGGGAGCGTCAGTGACGCAGGGCGGTGCTGCCGTGGACGGCGGCCTCCTCCTGCGCGGCCCGGACCGTCTCCTCTATGCAGGTGTCCGGCAGCGCCGGGTGGCGGCCGATCACGACGACGCCGACCACGATGCAGACCAGCCCCACGCTCTCCCAGGCCAACGCGCCCGCGTTGACGTTGAGCCGGTCGCCGAGGAAGCCGACGCCGCAGACGATCCCGGCCAGCGGCTGCGCGGCGGTCAGCGCGGGCAGCGACATCTTCAGCGGCGCGGACTCGAAGGCGCTCTGCACCAGCACCAGCCCGATGATGCCGATGGCCACGATGGCGTACGTCTGCCAGGACGTCAGCACCGAGCCCAGGCCGCCGGCGTCGAAGCGCAGGCCGGTGGTCCGGGTCAGCCCGTCCTGCAGGCCGTAGAGCAGACCGGCGGCGGTGGCCAGCAGGGTCGCCTCGCGCACCAGCGGCATCCGCCGGGCGCCGGACACGAGCAGCAGCGCGAGACCCGCGACGATGCCGACGACGAGCCAGTGCTGGAGCTCCCCGGCGGGCCGCCCGCCGCCGGTCGGCTGCCCCGCCAGGATGAAGGTGGACACCCCGGCCGCGAGCAGCAGGACCCCGCCCCAACCCGAGCGGCCGAGCTTCTCGCCCGAGGTCCAGCGGGCCAGCAGCATGGCGAAGACCAGATTGGTCGTCAGAAGCGGTTCCACCAGGGAGAGTCGGCCCGCCGAGAGGGCGGCCGCGCTCAACAGCTGCCCGACGACCATGAAGGTCAGGCCGAACAGCCACTCCCGTTGCCGCATCAGGTCGAGCAGCAGCCGGAAGGAGAGCAGGTCCGCCTTCGGGGCCCGCTGGGCCGCGTGCTGCTGCAGCACGAAGCCCAGGCCGAGCAGACAGGCGGCGCCCACGCCCAGGAAGAAGACCGTCACGGGGGGACCCCCTGAAGTCGCCAGTCGTTCCATCGCAGCGTAGCGCGGGCCCGTGATAAAGGTGCCGGACCTGGGTGAGAGAAGGACCCCTGTTCAGCCCAGTGCGGTGAGCCCCGGGGCGAGTGCCAGCAGCACCGGGGCGGCGCACAGCGCGAGGGCCGCCGCACCCACGGCCAGCCTGCGTGCCAGCGGCAGCCGGGGCCGTCCGGCGAGCAGGCGGTCCACCCGGGCGGGGATCTCGGCGTGCGGGCCGAGCACCCGCTCGTCCGGGTTCAGCTCGACGAGGGCGATCGCGGTCGCCAGGCGCCCATGCCGCCGGGCGGCTGAATCGTCGGCCGCGAGCTCGACCAGCCGGCCCACCTGGTCGCGGAAGAGCGCGAAGACGCGGGCGGAGGGGAAGCCGGCGCTCAGCGCCTCGGCCGTCTGCAGCAGCCAGTGGTGCCGGGCCCGCTGATGGCCGCGCTCGTGGGCGAGCAGCGCGTCCAGCTCGCGGTCGCTGAGCCGTTGCAGCGCCCCGGTGCTGACGACCAGTCGGGAGTCGGGCCTCGGCAGGGACCAGGCCTGCGGCTCGTGGCTCTCGATGACGACGAGCCGGGAACGGCTGCCTCCGCCCCCGGCCGGCACCAGCTCGGGGTGCAGGTCCGGTGCGCGCGCGGCGAGTTCGTCCGCACGGCGGCGGCGCAGCGTGCGCGCGGTCCACACCTCGATGGCGAGGGCCATCAGGGTGCGCAGGCCGCCGATGGCGAAGAGGAACGCGGCGGCCATCGCCCAGGAGCGGGAGAGCGGGAAGTCGTAGGCGGCGGCGACGCCGACGGGGGCGCCGGAGAAGAGCAGGGCCCGCACCTCGGGCCAGGCGGCGGAGCCGGTCAGGACGAGTGCCAGCAGGCAGCAGAGGATGACGGCGAGGACGAGGCACTGCCAGGCCCACAGGGCGAGCACGGGTTCCCGCTCCGTCCAGGGGGCGCGGGCCAGGCGCGGGGGCACGAGGATGCCCAGCAGCAGGCCGAGCCCGAGGAGGGCGGGCAGCGCAGTCACGGCAGACAACCTCCGCGCGGGACACGGAACGGCGGGCGACGGTGCACGCCGCCCCCAACCTATGCGCTGGCGCGCGGCCCCGTCAGCGGGTCCGCGGAAAGGTGACGGACACCACCCACGGCCCCGCCAGGGGCGCGGGGATGCCCCACCCTCCCCCAGCCTTCGGCCGGGGGTGCCCCCAGGCGGGAGGTGCCCCACCGCGACCAGCCCACCACTCACGGAGGTTCGACCCGGATCGCCAGTCGAACCTCCGCGGGTGGTGTGTTGCTCGCGGTGGGGGCACTTCCCGCCGTGGGGGCACGCACCCCCGGCCTTCGGCCGGGGGATCCTCGCGCCCCTGGAGGGGCGTGCAACTGAGGGTCCGTCACAGGGTGACCAGCATGGCGGACATGCCGAGGGCCATGATGACGCGGCAGGCGTGGGGGAGGAGGGCCGTGGGGGACGTGTCCGGGCCCGCCGCAGGCGACAGGCGGAGGCCGAAGCGCAGTGCCGCCGCGCAGAAGAAGAGGAGCAGCGGGCCGGTGACGGCCGGGGCCCCGGCCGTCATGCCGGGCATCCCGTCGTGGGGGGAGGCGGCCATGGCGACCGCCATGTAGAGCATCGCCGCGTGCCCCGCCGCGTGGTAGCCGTGGTGTCCGCGCGCTCCCCTGTGGCGCACGGCGCACCACAGCGACCAGGCCGCCGCCGCGCCGAAGACGGTCAGCCACAGGGGGGCGGGCAGTCGCATCCCCCAGCCGTGGGGCAGCGCCATCACGGCCATGCCCAGGCCCATCACCGCCTCGGAGGCGTCCGCCTGACGCTCCGTCACCGGAGCCCCCCGGCGCAGGCAGACGCGGGCGAGGCAGTAGGACCCGGCGGAGCCGACCAGCAGCACCAGCAGCCACGCGACGACGGCGGAACCCCGCATCCGCACTCCCTCCCACCGGTGGCCCCAGCGTCCCGCCCGCCGCGCCGTCCGCACAGGGCGCAGCGGGGGCGCACGGGCGTACTCCTGCAGGAGTACGCCGGGGGTTTCGTCACTCTGGCGGACTACGGATGGCCGGGGACCGAATCGTCCCGTGGTCTGCCGCTTCAACGAGGGCCCGTCCATAGCTTGGTGAGGCACGTTCAGACCGACACCACGCAGGGACGATTCACCGCCATGGGCCGACTGATCCGCCTCCCCCTCGCCCGCCGCCACGCGCCGCCGCGCACCGCCCCCGCGCGGGCGGTGGTGGTCTCCGCCGCGGTCGGCGCCGGGCACGACGCGGTGGCCCGGGAGCTGACCGCCCGGCTCACCGAGGCCGGGATCGAGGTCGACCGCTACGACTTCCTCGACCTGCTGCCCGCCGGCGCGGGCCGGCTGCTGGTGGGGACCTACCACCGGATGCTGGAGCTGGCCCCCTGGACCTGGCGGCTGCTCTACGGGGGGCTGGACAGCCCGCGGATGATGCGGGCTCAGGCCCGGCTGTTCACCGCCCTGGCCGGGCGGCGGATGCGCCGGCTGCTGTCCGCCGACACCCGGATCGTCGTCTCCACCTACCCGCTGGCCAGCCAGGTGCTCGGCAGGCTGCGCGCGCAGGGGCGGGTGCACCAGCCCGTGCACACCTACCTGACGGACTTCTCGGTCCACCGGCTGTGGGCCTCGCCCGACGTGGACGCGCATCTGGCGGTGCATCAGGTGCCCGCCGCCCAGGCCGCTTCGGCGGGGTGCCGCAAGGTGCAGGTGGTCCGGCCGCTGGTGGACCGGCGGTTCACCCCGACCACCGAGCGCAGCCGCGAGGCGGCGCGGATCCGCTGGGGCCTGCCCCTGGACGCGCGGATCGCCCTGCTCGTCGGCGGCTCGTGGGGCGCGGGCGAGTTGGAGCGGACGCTGGCGGACATCCAGGCGGCCGATCCGGACCTGGTGTGCGTCGTCGCCTGCGGGCGCAACGAGCCGCTGCGGGAGCGGCTGCTGGCCGCCGGGGTGCGGCACGCCGTCGGCTGGACGCAGGACATGCCCGGCCTGATGCACGCGGCGGACGTGCTGGTCCAGAACGCGGGCGGGATCAGCGTCCTGGAGGCCGTGGCCTGCGGTCTGCCGGTGCTCACCTACCGCTCGATACCGGGCCACGGGCTGACCAACTCGGCGGCGCTGGACGAGGCAGGAGTGGCCCGGTGGGTGCGCAGCCAGGGCGAGTTGGCGTCCGCACTGGACGAGGCAGTACGCTCGGGGGCCCGGGCGTCCGCCTGGGGCGCCGACGCCGTCGAGGTACTGCTGCGCTCGGCCGGTCTGGCCCGCCCCGCCGTCGCCGACCACCTTCCCGCACGCGAACTGGAGGCCGCACCGTGAGCCACCGCCTGCTGAAGGCCGCCGCCGGGGTCGCCGGCGGACTCGTCCTGGCCCAGGCCGCACCCGCGCTGACGGGCGTTCAGCCGCTGGAGCCGCTGCGCCGCCGGCTGCTGCCCCGCTACGGCGGCGTGGGCCGGCCCGGGCACGTGGCGCTCACCTTCGACGACGGCCCGGACCCGTTGTCCACCCCGCGCTTCCTCTCGCTGCTGGAGCGGCGCGGGGTGCGGGCCACGTTCTTCCTGCTGGGCTTCATGCTGGAGCGCGAGCCGGGGCTGGCCAAGGAGATCGTCGCCGCCGGTCACGAGGTGGCCGTCCACGGCTACCTGCACCGGCCGATGGTCGCACGCGGCCCGCGGGCGACCTACGACGACCTGCGCCGCGCCCGGGACCTGGTCACCGACGCGACCGGCGAGCAGCCGCGGTTCTACCGCCCCCCGTACGGCGTCGCCACCACGGCCGCGCTGCGCTCGGCGCGGCAGCTGGGCATGGAGCCGGTGCTGTGGACCAGCTGGGGCGCGGACTGGCGCGCGGGCGCGACTGGCACGTCGGTCTACCGCACGGTCACCCGCAATCTGGAATCGGGCGGGACGATCCTGCTGCACGACTCCGACTGCACGTCCGCGCCCGCGAGTTGGACCGCCACCCTGGCCGCGCTGCCGCGCCTGCTGGACCACTGCGAGCGCCACGGCTGGCACGTCGGCCCGATGGGCGAGCACCGGTAGGACGCCGGAGTGGGCCTCAGAGTCGGCCGGCCGCGTCCAGGCGGGAGAGGAAGCGGCGGGTGCGCTCGTGCTGCGGGGCGCCGAAGACCTGTGCGGGAGGGCCCTGTTCGAGGATGACGCCGTCGGCGAGGAAGCAGACCTGGTCCGCGACGTCGCGGGCGAAGGCCATCTCGTGGGTGGCGATCACCATCGTCATGCCCTGCTGCTTCAGGTCCCAGACCACCTCCAGGACCTCGCCGACCAGTTCCGGGTCGAGGGCGGCCGTGATCTCGTCCAGCAGCAGCACCCGCGGCTCGTTGGCGATGGCGCGCACCAGCGCGACACGCTGCTGCTGGCCGCCGGAGAGCTGGTCGGGGTAGGAGCGCGCCTTCGCGGCCAGACCCAGGCGGTCGAGGAGTCCGAGGGCGTGCGCCTCCGCCGCCTGCTTGCTCTGCCGCAGCACCCGGCGCGGGGCCAGGGTGATGTTCTGCAGCACCGTCAGATGCGGGAAGAGGTTGTACGCCTGGAAGACCACCCCGATCTTCCGCCGGACCTCGTCCTCCTTGACCGCCGGGTCGGTGATCTCCTCGCCGTCCAGGAAGATCGCGCCGTCGTCGATCCGCTCCAGCAGGTTCGCGCAGCGCAGCAGCGTGGACTTGCCCGAACCCGAGGCGCCGATCAGGGCGGTGACGGTGTGTTCGGGCACGTCGAGGTCGACGTCGTGGAGGATGACGTGCTCGCCGAAGGTCTTGCGGACGGACTCCAGGCGGAGCACCGGAGTGGCGACTGCGGTCATACCAGGGCTCCCTGTGCGCGCTGGCGGTCGGTGCGGCGGCCGAGCCAGTCCGCGAAGCGGGTCATCGGGATGGTGAGCACGACGAACGCGAGGCCGGCGACGACGTACGGGGTGTAGTTGAACGAGCTCGCCGCCTGGATGTGCGCGGCCGCGACCGCGTCCACCGCTCCGCCGATGTAGACGAGGCCGGTGTCCTTCTGCAGCGAGACCAGGTCGTTGACGAGGGCCGGCAGCACCCGCCGCACCGCCTGGGGCAGCACCACGTGGCGCAGCGTCTGACGGTAGCTCAGGCCGAGCGACCGGGCGGCGGCCCGCTGGCTGGGGTGGACGGACTCGATGCCGGCCCGGAACACCTCGGCCATGTAGGCGGAGTAGTTGACGACCAGGGCGGTGCCGCCCAGCGCCACCGGATCGGTGGTGACGCCGGTCAGCTGCAGCGCGGGGACGCCGAAGACCACGATCAGCAGCAGCACGATCAGCGGCAGCCCGCGGAAGAAGTCCACGTACACGGTGGCCAGCAGGCGCAGCGGCAGGAAGACCGGCCCCCGCAGGGTCCGCACCAGGGCGATGGCCAGGCCCAGCAGCAGAGCGGAGGCGCCGCAGACGGCCAGCAACTGCAGGTTGAGCACCAGGCCGTGCAGCACCGGCGAGACCGCCTCGCGGGCGTAGTGGCCGTCGAAGAAGGTCTGCCGGGTCCGCGGCCAGCCGGGGGAGCCGGTGATCACGAAGTAGAGCACGGCGGCGACGGCGACCGTGCTGAGCGCGGCGATCAGGGCGGAGCGCCGGGCGCGGGAGCGCCGGTAGGCCTCGCGGGCCAGCCGGCGCTCCGAGGGGACGTAGGCGTCCCGCCGCATGTCCTCCTCGAGTGTCACTTCAGGACCGCGGCGGTGTCCGAGGCCGGCAGCCACTGCTTGGCCAGCCTGGCCAGGGTGCCGTCGGCGCGCAGCGCGTCCACGGCCTGGGAGACGCAGGTCGTCAGCGGCGAGCCCTTGGTGAGGACCAGGCCGAACTGCTCGGCGGAGCCGGTGGCGGCGTCGGCGGGGAACTGGCCGACGACCTTGGCGTCGGGTACCTGGACCGAGGTGATGTAGAAGGCGGTGGGCAGGTCGACCACGATGGCGTCGATCTGCTTGTTCTTCAGCGCGGCGCTGGCCAGGTCGGTGGTGTCGAAGACGCTGGGCTGCTGCGTGGGCTTGACGGTCTTCTGAACGACCGTCAGACCGGTGGTGCCGACCTGGGCGCCGATCTTCGCGCCCTTGAGCGCGGCCACCGTGGTCGCCCCGGCGTACTTGGAGTCCTTCAGGGTGACCACGGCCTGGCGGACGTCGTAGTAGCCCGAGGAGAAGTCGACGGCCTGCCTGCGCTCGTCCGAGATCGAGACCTGGTTGATGTCGAAGTCGAACTTCTTCACGCCCGGCGTGATCGCGTTGTTGAAGGGGACCGTGGTCCAGGCGACCTTGTCGGTCGGGTAGCCCAGCTGCTTGGCGACCGCGTAGGCGACGGCAGACTCGAAGCCCTTGCCGCTGGACGGCTTGTTGTCCTGGAACCACGGGTCGTAGGCCGGGTTGTCGGTGCCGATGGTCAATGTGCCCGCGGTCTGCGTCCTGAGCGCGCCGGGCGCGCAGGAGGCGGCCGCGGCGGAGCCGGACGCGGTGGGGGACGAGGACGAGGCGGAACCGGCGCCGTTGTCCTGCGGCGCGCAGGCCGCGAGGCCGAGCAGGGCGGCGGCAGCGGCGGCGATCGCGGACAGGCGGGCGGTACCGGGCAAGCGGGTCACTCGGGCTCCAAGGTTCATGACGGCGCAGGTGGACGGCAGCGTACCGGCGTGATGTGACGGGCTGGTCAGCAGGGTCTTGCGTGCTGTGACGCCCGGTGAACGTGACCACTCCCACTTGAGACGAAAGACCTTTCGTATATACGGTGGGAACACCACAGTTCCTTCGGTCAAGGCAGGGTAGACATGGAAAATCTCTCGCCCACCCTCGTCGCAGCAGGCAAATCCTCTGCCACTACTTCGGCGCGCATCGCCCAACTCCCCGCCTGGGAGCGGCTCAAGGCCGCGGTGGAGGCCCTGCGCCCGCTGCAGGCCAAGGACGGCTCCATCGACCTGGGCGAACACGCCCGCGAGCAGGTCGACGCCCACCTCGACACCGTCCTCGCGGCGGTCGCCGAGCTGGCCCCCCACTTCCCGCACGATGCCGCCTACCTCGATGCGGTGCTCGCGGACCTGCGCCGTTGGGCGGACTCCGGCTACGCCGTGCCGGACTTCCTGGACTCGCTGCTGGCCTTCCAGCCCGCCTCCCAGCGCGAGGACGGCCTCAGCCACCTGGTCGTCTTCCCGATGTACACGCAGAACGGCAACCCGAACCGCAACCTCGAGGCCGTGCTGCTCGACGTGGTCTGGCCGGACTGGCTGGCGGAGCTGGAGCGCACCCGCTTCGACAACCCGCTGTTCGTGCCGATCACCTTCACCGACTTCACCGCCGGCTACGACACCAACTCGGCCGTGCTCTTCCCGGAGACCGTCGCCGTCCGCGAGGTGCCGGAACGTTTCACCTGGGGCGGCATCTTCTGCGACCGCGAGGCCGCGCGCTTCCGCGCCGTCTCCACCGCGGCCGTGCAGACCCTCGGCCTGGAGATCCCCGAGGACGCGGCCGAGCTGCTGACGGACCAGCAGCTCGCCCAGCAGACCTTCGTGTTGTGGGACCTGATCCACGACCGCACCCACAGCCACGGCGACCTGCCGTTCGACCCCTTCATGATCAAGCAGCGCAGCCCCTTCTGGATGTACGGGCTCGAGGAGCTCCGCTGCGACCTGACCGCCTTCAAGGAGGCCGTCCGGCTCGAGAAGGAGGGCTACGAGCAGGGCCGCAAGGTCCAGTACGCGATCCTCTTCGACCGGATGTTCCGCTTCCCGGTCAGCGGCGGCCGGGTCCGCAACTACGACGGCCTCGGCGGCCAGCTGCTCTTCTCCTACCTGCACAAGCACGACGCGCTGCGCTGGACGGACAACAGGCTGCGCATCGACTGGGACCGCGTCGCCGAGGTGACCACCGACCTCTGCGCCGAGATCGAGACCCTCTACCGCGACGGCATCGACCGGCCGAAGACCGCCCACTGGCTCGCCGCCTACGAGCTGGTCTCCCGCTACCTCACCCCGCACCCGGCGTCCGTCTGGGCGAAGGGCGCGGACGCCCTCCCGTTCGCCGAGCACTCCTCGCCGAGCGATGCGAAGGCGCTCAACAAGGCCCTGTGCGATGCTGTGCTGCCGGACGAGTTCCCGCTCAGCATGTTCTTCGAGGCGCTGGCGAAGAAGCTCGCCGGTGTGATCGACTCGACCAAGGGCATCACCGGAACCAGCGAGCTCAGGAGTGCCGCGTGAACCAGTCGCTCAAGGGGCGTGTGATCGCCGTCGCCGGTGCCACCGGCGCGGCCGGGCACGCCGTGGTGCACCGCCTCGCCCGGGCGGGCGCGACGGTCGCCTGCGCCGACATCGACGCGCGCCGCCTGGACTCCCTGGCCGACTCGGTGCGCCGGGCGGTGCCCGGGGCCACCGTCGTCGGCCAGGTCGTCGACCTGCTCGACCCGCAGGCCGCGCACGACTGGGCCGACCACATCGAGGCCGAGCACGGCCGGGTGGACGGCCTGCTGCACCTGGTCGGCGGCTGGCGCGGCGGCAAGAAGTTCATGGACACGGACCTGTCCGACTGGGACTTCCTGCAGGACATGCTGGTGCGCACGCTCCAGCACACCAGCCTGGGCTTCCACGACGCGCTGCGGCGCAGCGACGCGGGGCGCTTCGCGATCGTCTCGCAGTCCGGCGCGCACAAGCCGACGGCCGGCAACGCGGCGTACGCCGCCGCGAAGGCCGCCTCGGAGTCGTGGACCCTGGCGATGGCCGACTCCTTCGCCAAGCTGGCGGGGGAGGAGGAGCTGCAGGCGGCCGCCACGATCTTCGTCATCAAGGCCCTGCTGACGGACGAGATGCGCCAGGCCAAGCCCGAGGCGAAGTTCCCCGGGTTCACCCACGTCGACGAACTCGCCGACGCCATGGCCGAGTTGTGGACCAAGCCCGCGAACGAACTGAACGGAACCCATCTGTGGCTGACGCCCCGATGACCGACGCTGTACGACACCACGACCCCGCCGTGCGCGGGTTCGCCAGCGACAACTACGCCGGAGTGCACCCCGAGGTGCTGGCGGCGATCGCCCTGGCCAACGGCGGCCACCAGATCGCCTACGGCGGCGACGACTACACCGCCCACCTCCAGGAGGTCTTCCGCCGCCACTTCGGCCCGCGGGCCGAGGCCTTCCCGGTGTTCAACGGCACCGGCGCCAACGTCGTGTCGCTGCAGGCGCTGCTGCCCCGCTGGGGCGCGGTCGTCTGTGCCGAGACCGCGCACATCAACGTGGACGAGGGCGGCGCGCCGGAGAAGATGGGCGGCATCAAGCTGCTCACCGTGCCGACGCCGGACGGCAAGCTCACCCCGGAGCTGATCGACCGTCAGGCCTGGGGCTGGGGCGACGAGCACCGCGCCCAGCCGCTGGCCGTCTCGATCACCCAGAGCACCGAACTGGGCACCCTCTACACGCCCGAGGAGATCCGCGCGATCTGCGAGCACGCGCACGAGCGCGGCATGCTCGTCCACGTCGACGGCTCCCGCCTGGCCAACGCCGCCGCCTCGCTGGGCGTTCCGTTCCGGGAGTTCACCACCGACGCGGGCGTGGACGTGCTCTCCTTCGGCGGCACCAAGAACGGCCTCCTGCTCGGCGAGGCCGTGGTGGTGCTCAACCCGGACGCGGTCAGGAACATCACCTTCCTGCGCAAGACGTCCATGCAGCTCGCCTCCAAGATGCGCTTCGTCTCCGCGCAGTTCGAGGCGCTGCTGGCCGGCGACCTGTGGCTGCGCAGCGCGAGCCACGCCAACGCCATGGCCAAGCGGCTGGAGGCGGCGGTCAAGGACATCGACGGCGTCACCGTCGTCCGGCCGGTCCAGGCCAACGCGGTCTTCGCGATCCTGCCGCGCGAGGTGAGCGAGCGCCTGCAGAAGCGCTACCGCTTCTACTTCTGGAACGAGCACACCGGCGAGGTCCGCTGGATGTGCGCCTTCGACACCACCGAGGCCGACATCGACGGCTTCGCCGCGGCCATCGCCGAGGAGATGGCCCGGTAGGAGTCCGTACCGGCACGGAACGCCCGGAGCGCTCACCCGCGCCCCGGGCGTTCTGCGTCCAGGGCCGGTCCGGCGGATCTTGCCGGATCAGCCCGCGTCGTTCCCCCACCCTTCGGGCGGGCGGTGCCCCCAGGCGCGGCCGGCTCCAAGGCGGCGGAGCGCCCTCGTACTGGACGTACGTGGGCGTTTCGGCAACGCAGGGTGGCGGCAGCTTCCGGCCGGAGGCTCGGGGGAGGCCGTGTCAGGCGGCGCGGGCCCGGGAAGATCCGCCGGACAGGACCCAAGCCGTGACAGCGCCGGCGTGGTTGGCGCAGGATGGCGGACATGGATCTTGAGCCGCTGTGTCCGCAGGAGTTCGCCGCCGAGACCGTCTACCTGAACAGTGCCGTGATGGGGCTGCCGCCGCGCCGGGCCGTGGCGGCCATGGCCGCGGTGACGGCCGAGTGGGCGGCCGGGAGGCTGCACGCACCCGACTTCGACGGCCAGGTGAACCGGACCCGGGCCGCCTTCGCCCGGCTGGTCGGCCTCCGCGAGGGCGACGTCGCGATCGGGGCGACCGCCGCGCCGCTGGTCGGGGCGGTCGCCACCGCTCTGCCCGAGGGCGCCGAGGTGCTCCTCGCGGAGGGCGAGTTCACCTCCGTCACCGGTCCGTTCCAGCACCGGCCCGGGCTGAGGGTGCGTCAGGCGCCGCTGGAGCGGCTGGCCGAGGCCGTCTCGGAGCGGACGGCGCTGGTCGCCGTCTCCGCGGTGCAGTCCGCGGACGGGCGGGTGGCCGACCTGGCCGCGATCCGCGAGGCCACCCGGGCGCACGGCGCCCGGCTGCTCGTGGACGCGACACAGGCCCTGGGCTGGGCCGACCTGCGGGACACCGGGGCGGACTACGTCGTCGCCGCGGCGTACAAGTGGCTGCTCGCGCCGCGCGGCGTCGCCTTCCTCGGCATCGCCCCCCGGGCGGCGGAGGGGCTGCGCCCGGTGGCGCCGGGCTGGTACGCGGGCGAGGACCCCTGGGCCAACTGCTACGACCGGATCGAACTCGCCGCCTCCGCACGGCGTTTCGACTCCTCCCCGGTCTGGCTCTGCTTCGCCGGCGCGGTCGAGTCGCTGGCCCTGATCGAGGAGACCGGCACGGAGCGGATCGGGGCGCACAATCTCGCGCTCGCGGCGTACTTCCGCGAGGGCCTGCGCGCGATCGGCCTGCGCCCGCTGGACCAGCCGCGGTCCGCGATCGTCAGCGTGCCCGGCCTGGGCGACGCGGCGAAGGCGCTGGAGACGGCCGGCGTCCGTGCCAGCGTCCGGGCCGGGAACCTGCGCACGGGCTTCCATCTCTACAACGGCCAGGGCGATGCGGACGCCGCCCTGGCGGTGCTGCGGAAACTGACCTGACCTGCCGCCTTCCCGTGGCGCGGCCGGGCCGCAGGACTCAGGACGCTGCGGTCCGGCTGCGCAGGAAGCCGGCCAGCGCCTCGCTGAACTCCCCGGCGCGACCGGCGAATCCGGGGTGCGGGGTCTCCGGGAAGACGGGCAGCTCGACGGCGTCCGGGACCAGCTTGAGCAGGGCGTCGGCGGTGTGGCGCTGGTGCCACGGGCTCTCCGGCGGGGCCGGGACGACGGCGACGGGAAGGCGCAGCCGCGCCAACTCGTCGTCACGGACGCCGCGCAGCGTCTCCCCGGCGAGCAGGGGCTCGACCCCTGGCCCGTGGGCCACCCGGGTCGCCTGGTCGAGCTGCGGATCGCCCGCGGTCGCGGGCCAGGCGAGCACCAGGGCGGAGACGCGCGCCGGGTGGGCCAGGGCCAGCCGGACGCCGACGCTCGCCCCGTTGGAGGCGGCGATCACCGGGACGGGGCCGTCGGGCAGCAGCCGGGCCAGGTGCGCGGCCTCCGCCTCCCAGGAGGCGGGGCGGGGCAGCCGGTTCGGCGTCTGCGGTACCCAACCGTCCTCCCGCAGCCGGGAGATGACGCCGGGTCGGTGCCAGAAGCGGTCGGCGGTCATGTCGTCCTCCCACAGACCGCCGTGGATCAGGAACAGGGGGCGTGCCATGGGCGGAGGATAGGCGAGCAAGGACGTGCGCGGGAGCCGTTCGGGTGGGTTTCGTGGAGGCCTGCCGCTGTACAGCAGCCCCGCTGTACAGTGAGGTCATGTCGAAGCACATCACCATCCGGGTGGACGAGGAGTTCCACGCCCGGTTGGCCGCGCGGGCAGCCGCTGAGGGCACCACGATCACCGCTCTGGTGACCGAGGCCGCCAAGCGGGAACTGGACATGGACCGGCAGCGCTTCCTGGACGCCGCCGCTGAGTTCAACACCCCTGAGAACTGGGCGTACTTCCAGGAGCGCTTCGGAAGGAAGAGCGCGTGAAGGCTGATGAGGCCTGGGCCTGGAACGTCCTCGCACATCATCTGCCCTCCGACCCCACGGTGTGGGACCCCTCGGGCATCAGCGCGGCCATAGCCCGGCACGCCAGCGACGTCGTGCTGGTCGCCGACGAGCCGCCGCGGGACGTGCCCTGGCGGGCGGCCGCGCTGCTGCACACGCTCTCGGTGTGCCCGCCGCTGGACAGCCCGATGAACGAGTTCTACGCGGCCACGCTCACCCGCTCCTATCTGGCCATGGCCGGAGTGGAGCCGCTGCCGAACAGCTTCGCGCTGGCCGACCTGGTCGAGCACGCGAAGGAAGGCCGCAACGACGTCTTCGCCACCGCTGAGGCGCTGCGGAAGTTGACGACCCCTTAGATCCTCGTCGACTCCTTGTCGACAGGGCCAGGGCTCAGCCGGCGTCGGCCGCCGCGCGCAGGGCGGCGACGTCGAGCTTGCGCATCTGCAGCATGGCCTGCATGGCCCGCTGCGCCCGCGCCGGGTCCGGATCGCCGAGGAGTTCGGGCAGCTGCCGGGGCACGATCTGCCAGGACAGCCCGTACTTGTCCTTGAGCCAGCCGCACTGCGACTCCTGGCCGCCGCCGGAGGTCAACGCCTCCCAGTAGCGGTCCACCTCGGCCTGGTCCGCGCAGTCGACGGACAGGGAGATCGCCTCGGTGAAGGGGAACATCGGGCCGCCGTTGAGCGCGACGAACTGCTGGCCGGCCAGCTCGAAGGCCACCGTCATCACCGAGCCGGCCTTGCCCGGGCCCGCCTCTCCGTAGCGCTGCACATCCGTGATCCGCGACTCGCCGCCGAAGACGGAGACGTAGAACTCGGCGGCCTCCTGCGCCTGGTCGTCGAACCAGAGGAAGGTCGTGATCTTCTGCTTGTGGCTGCTCATGTCCCCAGCCTTCTCCGGGACACCGCCACTGTCATCCGATTCTTCCGACTTTCACTCGAATCAGGGAAAGGCGGTCCTTGACGGCGCGTCAGTTCACCACCCGTTCGCCTCGCTCAGCGATGCTTGACATCTCGCTTACTTGGGGTCGTTCGGGGCGAACCGTATTCTCGGCCCAGGCGTCTCCCCCTTCGCACGCCAGTACCGTCACGGAAGGCAAGGTGTCCGCATGGGCGCGATCTCGCGCAGGAACGTCATCGCCGGGAGCGCGGCCGCCACCGCGGCGTTCGGTCTCGCCGCCTGCGGAAGCAGCTCGGCCGGCCAACAGCAGGGCGACGCGGGCGACGCCCATCCCCGTGGTCGCGGCGGCTCCGCGTCGGCGAGCCCGACGGTGCCGCAGGCCAAGCTGATCGGCGACGGCTCCACCTCGGACTCCGGACCGCAGCCGCACCAGCCGGTGCCGCGCAGGCTGGAGCCGGGCGAGCGTCCGCCGCAGTTCGTGGTCTTCTCCTGGGACGGCGCCGGCGAGGACAGCAAGAAGCTGTTCTCGCACTTCCGCCAGGTGGCCCAGGAGGTCAAGGCCACCATGACCTTCTTCCTGTCCGGCATCTACCTGCTGCCCGAGTCCAAGAAGCACCTCTACCTGCCGCCCGGCCACAAGCCGGGTGCCTCGGACATCGGGTACCTGACGGATGAACACATCCGTGCCACGCTGCAGCAGGTGGGCCCGGCGTGGCTTGAGGGCCACGAGATCGGCACCCACTTCAACGGCCACTTCTGCAGCCCCGGCACCGGCGTGGGCGTGTGGACCCCGGCGCAGTGGCGCAGCGAGATCGAGCAGGCCATCGGCTTCGTGCAGAACTGGCGCACCAACACCGGCTTCACCGACCTGCCGCCGCTGCCCTTCGACTACCGCAAGGAGCTGATCGGCGCGCGCACCCCCTGCCTGCTCGGCCAGGACCGGCTGCTGCCCACCGCCCGCGCGCTGGGCTGGAAGTACGACGCCAGCTCCCCCGGCGGCCTGCAGATGTGGCCCGGCAAGCGGCAGGGGCTGTGGGACTTCCCGCTGCAGTCGATCCCGTTCCCCGGGCACAGCTTCCAGGTGTTGTCGATGGACTACAACATGCTGGCCAACCAGTCCGGCGGCAGCGTCAAGGGCGACCCGGCCAAGCGGCCGATGTGGCAGGAGCAGGCGTACCAGGCCTACATGGCCGGCTTCCGGCGTGCCTACACCACCAACCGCGCGCCCTTCTTCATCGGCAACCACTTCGAGAGCTGGAACGGCGGCATCTACATGGTGGCGGTGGAGCGGGCGCTGCGGGACATCGCGGCCCAGCCCGATGTCCGCCTGGTGTCCTTCCGGCAGCTGGTGGAGTGGCTGGAGGTCCAGGACCCGGCCGTGCTGGCCAAGCTGCGCACGCTGAACCCCGGCCAGAAGCCGACCAGTTGGGCCGAGTACACCGGTGGCACGCGGACCCCGGCGGGCACCGCGAGCGGGACGCCGGCGCACAGCTGACGGTTGCGCCGTCCGGCGGGTCGGGCCGGAAACCCGCCGAACGGCGGGGGTGCGGGCCAGACCCTGGAGTGACGAACCGGGCTCCGGGCGGGGCCAAGCTGGTCCTAGTACCAGACCTGCACATTCCCCTCCCACGGAGCAGTGACCCAGCTGTGAACGAGTCCGGCACCCGCCTGAGCCGCATCAGCGCCCGTACCGCCATCTGGTACCTGCGCGTCGTCTGCTGCCTCGACCTCCTCGGTGGCGTCTCGCTCTCCTTCCGGGACCAGATCCGCCATCACAACCAGGGGGACTTCTACACCCCCTACCTGCTGACGGCGGGCTTCAGTTCGGCGGTCTTCGCCCTGTTCCTCGCGGTGATGATGAACCGGCGCAAGCGCGCCGCCTGGATCGCCAACGGGGTGCTGGCCGGCCTGACCGTGCTGGGCATGCTGCTGGCGCTGGCCGCGGAGCCGTCGGTGCGCAGCCACTGGTTCAACTGGGTGTCCACCGGCCTCACCGCGCTGTTCACCACGGCCCTGCTGACGGGACGTCAGCACTTCCAGGTGCGCGGCGACCGGGCCAACCCGCGGCTGGCCACCGGCGTCCTGCTCGGCGGCGGCGCGCTGACGCTGCTGCTCGGCACGCTGCTGGTCTCGGTCACCGGCGGCGCCCCCGAGGCGAGCATCGCGGACCGGGTCCACTACGTCTTCGTCCGCGCGCTGACCATGGGCTTCGAGCCCGCCGGGGTGGCCGACGTGGACGTGCCGCGCTGGGTGGACGTCGGCATCAACGTGATGAGCGTGGGCGTGCTGCTGGTCGTGCTGTACGCGCTGTTCCGCGCGCCCAAGGGCACCGAGTACCTGAGCCGGGAGGACGAGCAGCGGCTGCGCGCGCTGCTGGAACGGCACGGCGCCCGGGACTCGCTGGGGTACTTCGCCCTGCGGCGCGACAAGAGCGTCATCTTCTCGCCCAGCGGCAAGGCCGCGGTGACCTACCGGGTGCTCGGCGGCGTCTCGCTGGCCTCGGGCGACCCCATCGGCGACGTCGAGGCGTGGCCCGGTGCCATCGAGGCCTGGCTGCGCGACGCCCGCGACCACGCCTGGGTCCCGGCGGTGACCGGCGCCAGCGAGGAGGGCGGCACGGTCTACGCCCGGCACGGTCTGGACGCGCTGGAGCTGGGCGACGAGGCGATCGTCGAGGTCGCCGACTTCTCCCTGGAGGGACGCGCGATGCGCGTGGTCCGCCAGGCCCACAAGCGGGTCCAGCGCGCCGGGTACTCGGTGCGGATCCGCCGTCACGAGGACATCGCCGACGAGGAGATGGAGACCCTGGTCCGCCGCGCGGACCAGTGGCGCGACGGCGCGACGGAGCGGGGCTTCAGCATGGCGCTCGGCCGCTTGGGCGACCCCGACGACGGGTGCTGCGTGATGCTCGAATGCCGGGACGGCGAGGGCGAGTTGCGCGCCCTGCTGAGCTTCGTGCCCTGGGGCGAGCGGGGTCTTTCGCTGGACCTGATGCGGCGGGACCGGCAGTCCGAGAACGGCCTGATGGAGTTCATGATCATTGAACTGCTGGGCCAGGCGCGGGACTTGGGCGTGGAGCGGGTGTCGCTGAACTTCGCGGTCTTCCGGGCGGTGTTCGAGCGCGGGTCGCGGCTGGGCGCGGGTCCGTTCCTGCGGGCGTGGCGTTCGGTGCTGGTGTTCTTCTCGCGGTGGTGGCAGATCGAGTCGCTGTACCGGGCCAACGCGAAGTACCACCCCCAGTGGGAGCCGCGGTACGTGCTCTTCGAGCGGAGCAGGGACCTGCCCCGCATCGCCCTCGCGAACGCCTGCGCGGAAGGGTTCCTCCCCGCGCCGCGGCTTCCCGCCCTCTTCGGCGCGCGCCGCCGCGCAACGACGGCGAAGCCGTCGACACGGGAGCAGGAACGGGAACTGGAGCGCGCGGCGTAAGTCGCACCTTCCTCAGGGGGGCGCAGCCCCGTCAGGGGCGCGAGGAACTGCGCGAACGGCCCCCCACTCGGGGAGGTCCGACCCCGTCTGCGGGACGAACCTCCCTGGGTGGTGTGTTGCTCGCGCAGTTCCTCGCGCCCCTGACGGGGCTGCGCCCCCTGACGGGGCTGCGCCCCCTGACGGGGCTGCGCCCCCTGACGGGGCTGCGCCCCCTGACGGGGCTGCGCCCCCTGACGGGGCTGCGCCCCCTGACGGGGCTGCGCCCCCTGACGGGGCTGCGCCCCCTGACGGGGCTGCGCCCCCTGACGGGGCTGCGCCCCCTGACGGGGCTGCGCCCCCTGACGGGGCTGCGCCCCCTGACGGGGCTGCGCCCCCTGACGGGGCTGCGCCCCCTGACGGGGCTGCGCCCCCTGACGGGGCTGCGCCCCCTGACGGGGCTGCGCCCCCTGACGGGGCTGCGCCCCCTGACGGGGCTGCGCCCCCTGACGGGGCTGCGCCCCCTGACGGGGCTGCGCCCCCTGACGGGGCTGCGCCCCCTGACGGGGCTGCGCCCCCTGACGGGGCTGCGCCCCCTGACGGGGCTGCGCCCCCTGACGGGGCTGCGCCCCCTGACGGGGCTGCGCCCCCTGACGGGGCTGCGCCCCCTGACGGGGCTGCGCCCCCTGACGGGGCTGCGCCCCCTGACGGGGCTGCGCCCCCTGACGGGGCTGCGCCCCCTGACGGGGCTGCGCCCCCTGACGGGGCTGCGCCCCCTGACGGGGCTGCGCCCCCTGACGGTTGACGGGGGTCAGGTGCGTTGGGAGGGGAGGCGGGCGGTGAGGACGAAGCCGCCTGCGGGGGTGGGGCGGGCGGAGAGGGAGCCGCCCAGCTGTTGGGCGCGTTCCCGGAGGCCGATCAGGCCGTGGCCGCCCGAAGGGAGGAGGAGGGGTTCCGCGTCCGGGGACGGCGGGCCGTTCTCGACGGTGACGTGGAGCACCGTGGCCTCGCCACGCAGCCGGACCACCACGTCGGCACCGGGGGCGTACTTGCGCACATTGGTCAGACCCTCCTGCACCGTCCGGTACGCCGCCCGCTGCACCGGTTCCGGGAAGCCCGCCAGACCCTCGGGCAGCTCCAGCGCGGCGTCCAGCCCGCACGCCGCGACCAGCCGGGGCAGGTCGTCCAGCCGCGGCTGCGGGGTCAGCCGGGACACGTCACCGCCCGCCGCCGCGCGCAGCACGCCGACCATCTGGCGCAGCTCCTCCAGTGTCTTGACCGACAACTGACGGATCGTCCGGGCCGACTCCGCCACCGCCTGCGGGTCCTCCGCACGCAGCTGCAGTGCGCCGGCCTGGATCGAGATGAGGCTGACCTGGTGCGAGACCACGTCGTGCATCTCCCGGGCCAGCCGGGCCCGCTCCTTGGCCAGGACGCTCTGCTCCAGCAGCCGCCGTTCCCGTTCCTGGCCCCGCGTCAGTTCGTCCAGCCGGACGGCCAGTTCCCGGCGCGTGTGCACGAGAAGTCCGAAGGCGACCGGCGCGCCCGCCGTCAGCAGGGCGTACATGACGGCCAGCGCCGTGGTCCGGTCCCAGCCCAGGGTGACCTCGTTCCAGGGCCAGGGCCAGAAGTCCGCCAGCCCCACCAGGACCGCGCAGCACGCGGTCTCCACCCGGCGCCGCCGTTCCGCCGCCACCGAGTACAGGGCGGTCATCGGGGCCAGCCAGATGTAGCCCAGCTGCAGCCCGGGCAGGGTCAGCAGCAGTGCGAGCAGGGGCAGCCGCCGACGCAGCAGCAGGGCGAAGGCGGCGAGCAGCGCCGTGCCGAGCTGGACCCGGGAGTCGAGGTCGTCCGCGAGCAGCGCGTCCGCGCAGGCGAGGAGGAAGGGGACGGCGAGGGTCAGCCAGGGCGCGGTGTACCAGGCGCGCCTCACGCGTCCTCGTCCCGCGGTCGGGCGCGGCCCTCAGCCGCGATCAGGCCGGCCTGGTGGGCGAAGACCGCGGCCTGGACCCGGTTGGCGGTGCCGAGCTTGGCGAGGATCGCGCTGATGTGGTCCTTGACCGTGCCGGTGCTGAGGTAGAGCCGGGCGGCGATGTCGGCGTTGGAGAGGCCCTCGCCCAGCAGGGCCAGCACGTCCAGTTCACGGGTGGTCATGGTGGCGAGCCGGGCGGCGGTCTGCTTGTCGGGGCCGGCGTCGAGGTAGCCGGCGATGACGGTGTCGGTGACGGTGGGGGAGAGGATCCGCCCGCCGGAGGCCAGGACCCGGACCGCGTGCATGAGTTGCTCCGGGTCCGTGTCCTTGAGCAGGAAGCCCATCGCGCCGCCGCGCAGCGCCGTGCCGATGTACTCGTCGGTGTCGAAGGTCGTCAGCATCGCGACCACCGGCCGTTCGGGACGCTCCTGCAGCGCGCGCAGCACGGTGATGCCGTCGACGTCGGGCATCCGGATGTCGAGCAGGACGACGTCGGGCCGGTGTCGGTCGATGACGGACAGGGCCTCGCCGCCGGAGCAGGTGGCCACCACCTCGATGTCGGGGGCCGAGCCGACGATCAGGCTGAGTCCGGAGCGGACGAGCGTCTCGTCGTCGACGATGACCACGTTGATCAAGGTGCGGGCCTTTCTGTGCTGCCGTGCGTCCCTCACAAGAGGGTACGAGGGCGGTGGGTCAGCCGGGCGGGGGCTTGCCGAAGCCCGTTCGAACGGGAGAGGCTTCCGGCGTCCGGGACGGTTCCCGGCGGTGTGCGGGCAGAGGGAGTGATCCATGGCACAGCGCGGCGGCGGCCTCCGGCTGGACGGCCTCGCCTACGGCGGGGACTACAACCCGGAGCAGTGGCCCGAGCACGTCTGGCCGGAGGACGTGGCGCTGATGCGCGAGGCCGGGGTGAACCTGGTGAGCCTCGGCGTCTTCAGCTGGTCCCGGTTGGAGCCGCGCCCGGGAGAGTTCGACTTCGGCTGGCTGGACCGGGTGATCGGGCTCCTGCACGAGGGCGGCATCGCGGTGGACCTGGCCACGCCGACCGCCGCCGTGCCCGCCTGGTTCCTCAGGGCGCACCCCGAGGCACGCCCGGTGCGCCGGGACGGCACGGTGCTGGGCGGCGGCTCGCGGCAGACCTATTGCCCCAGCTCGCCCGCGTACGCGGCGGCGGCCGACGCGATCACGACCGAACTGGCCCGCCGCTACGGCGGGCACCCGGCGGTGGTGCTCTGGCACGTGCACAACGAGTTCGGCTGCCATGTCTCCGAGTGCTACTGCGCGCAGTCGGTGACGGCCTTTCAGGAGTGGCTGGCGGAGCGGTACAAGAGCGTGGAGGCGCTCAACGAGGCGTGGGGCACCGATTTCTGGGGCCAGCGCTACGGCTCCTTCGAAGAGGTGGACGCCCCGCGCGAGGCCCCGACGGCGGTCAACCCGGCGCAGCGCCTGGACTTCCGCCGCTTCTCCTCCGACGCCCTGCTGCGGCGCTTCCGCGCAGAGCGCGACGTGATCCGCTCCTTCGACCCGCACACACCGGTCACCACCAACTTCATGGCGGGGGCCTGCGGCGCGCTGGACTACTGGCAGTGGGCCCGCGAGGTGGACCTGGTCGCCACCGACCACTACCTGGCCGCGGAGCGCGCCGACAACCACATCGACCTTGCCCTGGCCGCCGACCTGACCCGCTCGCTGGCCGGGGGCCGCCCGTGGCTGCTGATGGAGCACTCCACCTCGGCCGTCAACTGGCAGCCGCGCAACCTCGCGAAGCGGCCGGGTGAGCTGGCCCGCAACAGCCTGGCGCACCTGGCCCGGGGCGCGGACGGGCTGCTGTTCTTCCAGTGGCGCGCCTCCCGGGCGGGAGCCGAGAAGTTCCACTCGGCGATGGTGCCGCACGCCGGCACGGACACCCGGGTCTGGCGCGAGGTCACCGAACTGGGCGCGGAGCTGCGGCGGCTGGCGGAGGTCCGGGGCAGCCGGGTGACCGCGCGGGCGGCGCTGGTCTGGGACTGGGAGTCGCTGTGGGCCCTGGGCCTGGAGGGCCGCCCTTCCGTCGAGCTCGACTTCCGGGAGCGGGTGGACGCCTACTACGAGCGGCTGTGGCGGGCCGGGGTCACCGTCGACTTCGTCCATCCCGGTGACGATCTGTCGACTTATCAGCTTGTCGTCGTCCCTTCGATGTACGTGACCCGCGACGAGTGGGCGGAGAACCTGCGCGGCTGGGTCGCCACCGGCGGCACCCTGCTGGTCTCCTACTTCAGCGGCATCGTCGACGAGCACGACGCGGTCCACCTGGGCGGTTACCCCGGCGCCCTGCGGGACGTCCTGGGTGTGCGCACCGAGGAGTTCCTGCCGCTGCGGGCGGGGGAGAGGACCACCCTGGTCGCCGAGGCGGTGGCCGGCGCGCCGGGAAGCGGGAGCCGCTGGGCCGAGGACCTGCGGCTCGACGGGGCGTCAGCCGTGCTGCGCCACGCGGACGGTCCCGCCGCCGACCGCCCCGCCGTCACTCGCAACACCTACGGCACCGGCACCGCCTGGTACGTCGCCACGGCCCCCGACCCGAGCACCCTGGACGCGGTCCTGCGCGCGGCCCTGGCGGACGCGGGACTGCACGCCCCCGCCGAACTCCCCGAGGGCGTCGAGCGGGTGGAGCGCACCGACGGCGAGCGGATCTGGCAGTTCGTCATCAACCACGCGGACGTGGACGCCGTCGTCCCCCTGCGGGACGGTGAACTCCACGTTCCCGCAGGAACCGTGCGGGTGGTGGCGGCGCCCGCCGAGTGACCGTCTGTTCGGGCACGTTCGAAGATCGCGGAGTGCCCGCCTGGCTGATGCGGAACGGGACCGACTAGTGTGGCTCCCCGGTCGAGTCGGGAGTTCGCTGTGTCTTTTCTGGGAGGGGCCGGGGTGGGCGCGCGCACCGCGAGGATCCGGGAGGTGTGGCGCGGCGACCGGTTTCTCCGCCGGCTGACCCTTTTCGCCCTGTTCTCCCTGGTCGCCTACGCGATCGTGCGGCACTTCATCCACACCTCGATGGTGGACATGCTGGTCTACCGCGCCGAGGGGGCGGCCGTCGTGCACGGCGACGACCTCTACCGGCTGCGCACCCACGGAAACCTGCCGGCCACCTACCCGGCGTTCGCCGCCCTGCTGTTCACCCCCTTCGCCTTCCTCCCGGTCGGCTTCCTCCGGGTCGCCGTGACCTGCGCGAACCTGGTCCTGCTCGGCTACCTGGCGGTGCTTTCGTGCCGCCTGGTCGGCTGGCCCGGGCCCGAGCGGCGACCGCACGCCGCGGTCGCGGCGGTGGGCTTCGGCGTCTGGCTGGAGCCCGTCTACACGACGTTGCGCTACGGGCAGATAAACCTGCTGATAGCCGTTCTGGTACTGGCCGACGTCATTCGGGCGGACCGGAACCGGTTTGCCGGAATCGGGCTGGGAATCGCTGCGGGGCTCAAGGTGACGCCGTGGTTCTTCATCGTCTATCTGCTGTTGACCGGGCGTTTCCGCACGGCCGGCCGGGCGGTCGTGTCGTTCCTGGCCACCATTGCCGTGGGCGCGGCCTTTCTGCCCGGCGCCTCCTGGGGATTCTGGACGAAGTACCTGTACCAGACCCGCAGGGTCGGAAAGGAATACATCGTCGACAACCAGTCGGTCCGCGGCATGGTGGACCGGATCCTGCACACCACCCACGCCGGGATCTCGGTGACCCTGCTGGCCGGGCTGGTCGCCGTCGGCGGGTTGGCGCTGGCCGTGCTGCTGGTGCGCCGGCCGGTCGCCCTGCGCCGGCCGCAGGCGTGGTCGGTGGTGTGCTGCGCGGTGACCATGCTGCTGATCTCGCCGATCAGTTGGACCCACCACTGGGTCTGGTGCGTCCCGCTGCTGGTGCTGCTCGCCGCCGAAGCGGCCGAGGAGCGTGCCCGGTTGGTGCGACCGCGCCGGTGGCGCGTCGTGCTGGCCGCCGTCGGGCTGGCGTTCTGCGCCAACTCCATGTGGCTGGTCCCGCACAAGGGGCCGCGCGACCTGGCCGTGCCCGCCTGGCTGCAGGCGTTCGCCGCCCCCTACCCGCTGCTCGGGCTCGCCTTGCTGGGGCTGGGCGGCTGGCGTTACCTGCGCCGGGCCCGCCCGCTGCTGCCCCCGGGCGGCGGTCTCGCCCGCGTGCCCGAGCAGGCGTCCTCCCGCGTCGGCGTGGGCTGACGCGGGAGGCTGACGGGCGGCCACTGACGGGCAGTCAGCCGGTGTCCCGTGAAGGGCCGTTGCGCTCAGTCCATGCGGTCGACGGAGGTGACCCGGACCACGGCGCGGCCTTCCTCGTCCGAGCTGTGCAGGTCGACCTCGGCGCTGATGCCCCAGTCGTGGTCACCGTCCGGGTCGTCGAAGATCTGCCGGACCAGCCAGGCGCCCTGGAGGGACTCCTCGTCGATGAGGAGCATCTTCGGGCCGCGGGCGTTCGGGCCGGTGCCCAGGTCGTCGTGCTCGTCCCAGTACGCGTCCATGGCGTCGGCCCACCGGTCGGCGTCCCAGCCGCCGTCCTCGGCGTCCAACTCGCCCAGCTCGTCGTAGCGTTCGAGGGCGGCCAGCTCCACCCGGCGGAACATGGCGTTGCGGACCAGGACCCGGAAGGCGCGGGTGTTCCTGGTGACCGGCTCCGTCTTCTCCTCCAGCGCCTGCTCGATCTCCTCCTCGTCCTCCGGGTTGGCCAGCTGCTCCCACTCGTCGAGCAGGGAGGAGTCGACCTGGCGGACCAGCTCGCCGAGCCAGGAGACGAGGTCGCGCAGGTCCTCGGTCTTGATGCTGTCCGGGACGGTGTGCTCCATCGCCTTGTAGGCGGAGGCCAGGTAGCGCAGCACCAGGCCCTCGGCGCGCGGGAGTTCGTAGAAGCCGACGTAGTCGGTGAAGGTCATCGCCCGCTCGTACAGGTCGCGGGCGACGGACTTGGGGCGCAGCGGGTGGTCGCTGATCCACGGGTGGGCGCGCCGGTACACGTCGTAGGCGTGCTCCAGCAGCTCCTCCAGCGGCTTCGGATAGGTGATCTCCTGGAGCCGCTCCATCCGCTCCTCGTACTCGATGCCGTCCCGCTTCATCTCGGCGACGGCCTCGCCGCGCTCCTTGTTCTCCTGCGCGCCCAGGATCTGCCGCGGGTCGTCCAGGGTGGACTCGACGACGCTGAGCACGTCCAGGGCGTAGGAGGGGGACTCCGGGTCCAGCAGCTCGAAGGCCGCCAGCGCGAAGGTGGACAGCGGCTGGGTGAGGGAGAAGTCGTCCTGCAGCGAGACCGTCAGGCGCACCACGCGCCCGGTCTCGTCGGGCTCGTCCAGCTTCTCCACGACGCCGCCCGCGAGCAGCGAGCGGTAGACCGCGATGGCCTCGCGGATGTGGCGGCGGCGCGCCTTCGGGTCGTCGTCGTTGTCCAGCAGCAGGTGCTTCATCGCCTCGAAGGCGTTGCCGGGCCGGTTGATGACCGAGAGCAGCATCAGGTGGCTCACCCGGAACCGGCTGACCAGCGGCTCGGGTTGAGCCTCGATCAGCTTGTTGAAGGTCTCTTCGCCCCAGGAGACGAAGCCGTCCGGGGCCTTCTTGCGGACCACCTTCCGCTTCTTCTTCGGGTCGCCGCCCGCCTTCGCCACGGCCCGCTCGTTCTCGATGACGTGCTCCGGGGCCTGGGCGACGACCAGACCCTTGGTGTCGTAGCCGGCCCGTCCGGCGCGGCCCGCGATCTGGTGGAACTCGCGGGCGCGCAGCAGCCGCACGCGCTGCCCGTCGTACTTGGACAGGGCGGTGAACAGCACCGTGCGGATGGGCACGTTGACGCCGACGCCGAGGGTGTCGGTGCCGCAGATCACCTTGAGCAGGCCGGCCTGGGCGAGCCGCTCCACCAGCCGCCGGTACTTGGGCAGCATGCCGGCGTGGTGGATGCCGATGCCGTGGCGTACGTAGCGGGACAGGTTGCGGCCGAACTTGGTGGTGAAGCGGAAGTTGCCGATGAGCGCGGCGATGGCCTCCTTCTCGGCCTTCGTGCACATGTTGATGCTCATCAGCGCCTGCGCCCGTTCGACGGCCTGCGCCTGGGTGAAGTGCACGACGTAGACCGGCGCCTGGCCGCCCTGCAGCAGCTCCTCCAGCGTGTCGTGGATGGGGGTGGCCCGGTACTCGTAGAACAGCGGTACCGGGCGCTCGGCCCCGGCGACCGTGGTGGTGTCCCGGCCCGTGCGGCGCTTGAGGTCCGCCTCGAACTTGCGCACGTCGCCCAAGGTGGCCGACATCAGCAGGAACTGGGCCTGCGGCAGCTCGATGAGCGGAACCTGCCAGGCCCAGCCGCGGTCGGGCTCGGCGTAGAAGTGGAACTCGTCCATGACGACCTGGCCGACGTCGGCGCGCGAACCGTCGCGCAGCGCGATGGACGCGAGCACCTCGGCCGTGCAGCAGATGATCGGCGCGGTGGGGTTGACGCTCGCGTCGCCGGTCATCATGCCGACCTGCTCGGTGCCGAACATCTTCACGAGGTCGAAGAACTTCTCGGAGACGAGGGCCTTGATGGGTGCGGTGTAGAAGGTGCGCTCGCCGCGCGCGAGCGCGGCGAAGTGCGCGCCCGCCGCGACCAGGCTCTTGCCGGAGCCGGTGGGGGTGTTGAGGATGACGTTGTTCCCCGAGACGATCTCGATCAGCGCCTCTTCCTGGTGCGGGTAGAGGGTGATCCCGCGCTCCTCGGACCACTCCGCGAACGCGGTGAACAGGTCGTCGGGCGTGGCGGGCGAGGGAATGAGATCAGTCAGGGTCACGCCCCCTATTCTGCCCGCCCGCGCGTTCGCCTCCGGCTCCCCCCGGCCCTGGGGACCGTGCCCCCGCCCGCCCAGCCTCGGCGCAGCGGGCCTGCGGGCGGGGCCCGCGGGTTCGCCTTCGGATGCCCCGGCCCTGGGGGCTGTGCCCCTGCGCGCCCGGTTCCGGCGGAGCGGGCCTGCGGGCGGGGCCGGGGTTTGCCTTCGGCTGTCTCGGGCGCCGGGGGCCTGGCCTCCGCGCGCGCGATCCCGGCGGAGTCGGCTTGCGGGCGGGGCCGGGGGTTCGCCTTCGGCATCCCCGGGGTCTGGGGGCCGTTGCCCCTGCGCGCGCGGTCCCGGCCGAGCGGGCCTGTCGGCGGGGCCCGGGGGTTCGCATTCGGCTGCCCCCGGTCCTGGGGGCTGAGCCCTGCCCGCGCGGTCCTGGCGGAGCGGGCCTGTCGGTGGGGCCCGGGGGTTCGCATTCGGCTGCCCCCGGCCCTGGGGCCGTGCCCCTGCCCGCGCGGTCCCGGCGCAGCGAGCCTGCCGGCGGGGCCCGCAGGTTCGCATTCGTCGGCCCCGTGCCGCCCCGG
>NZ_JBHSQJ010000103.1:62353-73875 GCF_042658505.1 Streptacidiphilus monticola
AGGGCTGGCGCGGCCGGGGCGGCATCGTCGGCCCCGCCGGTGACCGTTGCGCCCTCCCCGGGCCACGGGTTGCCGGGACCGGGGAGCGGGAGCGGGGGGCGCGGGAACGCGGGAGCGCTGGGGCTGGGCAATGGGCGGGTGGGCGGGGCACAATGGCGCGCGATTCGATCACCGTGCCCAGGGGGAGGGGACACGATGTCCGCCGCGCTGCCGCTCGTCAACGATCTCGCGTTCAAGCGCGAGGCCCATGCCCGTTTCGCCGAGCTGCGCGAGCGCGGGCCGGTCCACCACGTCACCCAGCCCAACGGGCTGGACCTCTACCTGGTCGTCGGTTACGACGCCGCCCGCACCGCGCTGGCCCATCCGGACCTCGGCAAGGACCCGGTCATCGCCGCGGCGAAGCTGGAGAGCGCGGGGGTGACGGTCTATCAGGGAGGTGGGCGCGGCCTCGGCGCGAACATGCTGATGGCGGACGGCGCGGACCACACCCGCCTGCGCGGGCCGGTCGCCAAGGCGTTCACCCCGCGCCGGATCGAATCCCTGCGCCCCCGCGTGCAGCAGATCACGGACGCCCTGCTCGACGCCGTCGAGGCGCGGGCCGCCGCCGGGCACGAGGTCGACCTGGTGGCCGAGTTCACCGCCCCGCTGCCGGTCACGGTGATCTGCGAACTGCTGGGCGTCCCGCTCGCCGCGCAGGACGACTTCCGCCGCTGGACCCAGGCCGCGCTCAACGGCGGCTCCGCCGTCCCCGGCGAGGAGGCGCGGGCCGGCGCCGTCGCGCTGAACGGCTACCTCGCCGAGCTGATCGCCGAGAAGCGCAAGCAGCCCGGCGACGACCTGCTCTCCGCGCTCGTCGCGATCAGCGACGCGGACGGCGGCGCCCTCAGTGAGGCGGAACTGCTCGGCACCGCCGTGATCCTCGTCGTCGCGGGGCACGAGACCACCGTCAACCTGCTCGGCAACGCCCTCGCCGCGCTGCTCGACCGCCCGGACCAGGCCCGACTGCTGCGCGAGCGACCGGAGTTGCTGCCGGGCGCGGTGGAGGAGTTCCTGCGCTGGGACGCCCCGGTCGAGCAGTCCACCATGCGCTTCGCGCGCCGGGACGTCGAGTTGGCGGGTGCGGTGGTCCCGGCCGGCTCGGTGGTCGTCGTCGCCCTGGCCGCCGCGGGCCGTGACGAGCGCGCCGCGGCCGACCCGGCAACGCTCGACGTCACCCGCACCGACGGACGGCACCTCTCCTTCGGGCACGGCATCCACTACTGCCTGGGCGCCCCGCTGGCCCGCCTGGAGGGCGAGATCGCGCTCGGCACCGTGCTGCGCCGGCTGCCCGGGCTCCGGCTCCGGTGCGCCTACGGCGAACTGGACTGGACCCCGGCCGGGATCATGCACGGGCCGCTGGCCCTGCCCGCGGTTCTTGCGGAAGTCTGACGTCCCGCGGACCACCCTGGTCACCCGCCTGCGCGGGTGATGGAATCGGTGCATGCGCACGGGAGCGGCGGGCAAGCCGATCGGTCGAAGGGTCCTGCTCGGCGTGCTCGGGCTCGGCGCCGCCGGGGTGGCCTTCGGGGCACGGATCCAGAGCGGGCTCGACGGCGTGCTGGCCCAGGTCAGCGCCAAGGACCCGACCGGGTTCACTGGCCTGCTCCCGGGCGGGGGAGGCTTCCGCTTCTACTCGGTGGCCGACTCGGTCCCGCACCGCTCGGCCCAGGACTACACGTTGACCGTCGGCGGACTGGTGGAGCGGCCGCACACCTACTCCCTCGCCGAACTCCAGGCCCTGCCGCAGACGACGCTGGTCCGCGACGTCCAGTGCGTGACCGGCTGGCGCGTGCCGAAGACGCGGTTCTCCGGAGTCCTGCTGAGCGAACTGCTGCGACGGGCCGGGGTCAGGCCGGAGGGGAAGGCGCTCAGCTTCACCTGCTTCGACGGCGTCTACAGCGAGAGCCTGACCCTGGACGAGGCCATGCGCGACGACGTGCTGGTCGCCCACCGCATGAACGACGCGCCCGTGAGCGACGCGCACGGCGGTCCGGTGCGGCTCTACGTCGCCCCCATGTACTTCTACAAGTCCGCCAAGTGGCTGTCCGGCATCACCGTGACGGACCGGGTGATCCCCGGCTACTGGGAGCACTACGGCTACGACGTCGAGGCCTGGGTCGGCCGTTCGAACGGGCGGAACGATGCCCCCACCTCCTGAGCTGGTCCGGTTCACCACCGCCGAGCGGTGGGTGCACCGGACCACGTCCGCCCTGATGCTCGTCGCGATCCTGACGGCGGCCTTCCTCTACGTCCCGCAGCTGGCCGAACTGGTGGGCCGCCGACGGCTGCTGGTGCTGGTGCACGAATGGAGCGGGGTGCTGCTGCCCGGCCCGCTGCTGGTCGGCCTGGTCTTCCGCTCCGTCCGCGCGGACCTGCGCCGGCTCGACCGCTTCGGGCCGCAGGACAAGGGGTGGACCTGGCGGGCCGTCAGGCACGGTACGCAGCACGCCGGTCCGGCCGACAAGTTCAACGCTGGGCAGAAGCTCTACGCCTCGGTGATCGCGGGCGCGACGCTGGTGATGGTGGGGACCGGCCTGATCCTCTGGTTCCCGCACCTGGCCGGCCTGGACGTGCGCACCGGCGCGACCTTCGTCCACGACTGGCTGGCGCTGGTGATCGGCGTGCTGGTCATCGGTCACATCCGGATGGCGGTCAAGGACCCCACCGCCCGGCGCGGCATGCGCACCGGGCGGGTGCCCCGCGACTGGGCCCGACAGGAGCACGAGCTGTGGGACGAGGCGGTCACCCCGGAGGACGGCGACCGACCGTCAGCAGGTGCCCGCTGACGCCGAGCAGGGCGGGGGAGGACTCGGTCAGCCGCAGCGCCTCCAGCACGGCGGCGCGGCGCTCCGGGTCGTCCAGCCACGCCTCGACGCCGCCCATCAGCCAGGCCGCGCCCTCGAGCCCGTACTGGCCGCAGGGCTCCAGCCCGGCCTCGGCGAACTCGCGTGGGACGTCGGCGGGTTCGTGGAAGTAGGCGGTGGTGAAGTCGCCGTCCTCCCGGGGCCGGTGGCGCCCGTCGGCGGTGCCGGCGGCGATCCGGGGACGCAGGGCCGGGTCGAACCAGACCTCCTTGCGCAGCTGGTCGTGCAGCCCGGCGAAGCGGTTGATGGTCGCCGCGACGACCAGGCCGCCCGGCCGCACCACCCGCCGCGCCTCGGCCAGCGCCCGGATCCGGTCGGCACGTTCGGGCAGGTAGAGCGGGCCGAGGAGCAGGACGACGTCCACGGACGCGTCCGGCCGGGCCAGGGCCCGCGCGTCCCCCTGAAGGACCGTCACGCCCGGTACCGCGGCGGCCTGTTCGACGTGCAGCGGCACCGGGTCGACGAGCGTCACGGCGTGGCCGTCGGCGGCCAGCCACTCGGCGTGGACGCCGCTGCCGCCGCCCACGTCCAGCACGGCGGCGGGGGCCGGGGGCAGCAGGCGGCGCAGCACGTCCTGGGTACGCAGGAACTCCAGACGGTGGCCGCCGGAGCGCAGCCGCGCGTGCTCCTGGCCGCGGGCGTAGAAGGCGAGGATCTCGGGTCTCAGCGAGGGCGTGTCCACGTCGGTCATGGCCCAGGGTCGCGAGCGGGCGGCCGCCGGGGCAATCGGATTTCGCGTCTGCTGCCGTGCGCCCCCCTGCAGGAGGGTTGGCGGCGGCCCAGGTGGGGGACCGGGACAGGGAACGGGTACGGTAGGGCAACCAGGAAGAACACGTAGACAGTTGCACACCGACCTCACGGGGCGGATAGGCTTCGCACCACGGCCCTGGTGCCTTCCAAGGGGTGGGAAATGGAACAGATGCAGCACGCGCTCAGCAGGCCGCGGATCCCCGCGGTCCAGTGCGGCACGGGTGCGGCGAGCCGTCGGCTCGACCGGCACCTCGCCGTGCTCGGCGCGCCCGCGCTCCCGCAGGTCGAGGTGGCCGAAGCCGTGGGCCTGATAAGGGAGCTGACCCCGCGTGGGGTCAACGCCCAGGCGACGGCCGACCGCCCGAACCGGGGCGCGCGCATGGTCCTGCTGGCGCCGCTCAAGCGGCTCACGCGTTCGCTCTTCGGCAGCTTCCGCCGGTAGCGGCGGCGCTCCGCGCGAAGGCCGGTCCGGCTGCTCACCCCGCCGGACCGGCCTTCGTCGTGCCCGGCCGCCGGACAGGCCCGGTCGTGTCACGGCCGACGGGGCGCCCGTCGTGTGCCCGGATCGGAGTAGGCCGCAGCGCGGCGCGGTGATCCGTGTGCCTACGTTCGATCGCAGGATCGACACAGGCACGAGAGGGTGATCCGCTTGCGTACTCCCCGCGGAGTCATGGCCGTGGCCGTCAGCGCCGTCGCAGCGCTGACCATGGCGACGGCGGCATGTTCCAGCAGTTCCGGCAGCAAGACCAGCAACGCCATCAACGGCGCGGCCTCCTCCGCCCGGGCCAGGGTCTCGGCGGCGGCCTCATCGGCGCTGGCCGCGGCCTCGGGCGCGGCGTCCTCCGCGAAGGCGAGGGCCTCCGCGGCCGCCTCGTCGGCGAAGGCGGCCGCGTCCTCCGCCAGGGCGGGCGCGGTCACCCACCAGGCCGTCCTCGGCGCCTACTGCTCGCCGGACGGCGCCTCCGGCGTCACCGCCAAGGGGCTCGCGGTCACCTGCGCCAAGGACAGTGCGGGCAAGGACCGCTGGAAGTCGGCGGTGACCTCGGGCACCGCCAAGGCCGGCCAGTTCTGCGCCACGCAGGGCCAGACGGTCACCGTCAACGGCACGGCGTACGTCTGCAAGGCGGGCTCCGACGGCCGTGACCGCTGGAGCAAGAAGTAGCCTCCGGCTGACGCCCTGTCAGCTGCCGTCAGGGCCACAGCCGTTCACGCCGCCACCGGCCCTGCGGGCCGCCGCGGGCGTAGCGCAGCCGGACGTGCGCGCGGCCGGGGTCGCCCTGCCAGAACTCGACGCTGTCCGGCACGACGGTGACCAGCACGTGCGCGGGGTCCACCAGCTGAGGGTCCGCCTCGGCCCGGGCCAGCGCGGCGGCGAAGGCGGCGTCCAGCTCGGCCGGGTCGGCCAGCGGCTCGCTCTGGCGGCCGACCAGCCCGGCGGCGCGGGAGACCGGCGGTCTGGCGAGGAAGTCCGCAACGGAGCGTTCGGCGTCCGCGTGCCGGGCCACGCCGCGGACGCGGATCTGGCGGCCCTGCTCGCGCCAGTGGAACAGCAGCGCGGCCCGGCCGGGGCGCTGGAGCTGCCGGTGCTTGGGGCTGTGCCGCTGGGCGGCGAAGGTCCACCCGTCCTCGTCCGCGTCGCGCAGCGCCACGACGCGGGCGTCCGGGCCGCCGTCCGGTTCGGCGGTGGCCAGCACCATGGCGTGCGGCTCGCGGACACCGGCCTCGACGGCCGCGGCGAGCCAGTCGAGGAACAGCGGGAAGGGCGCCTTCGGCGCCTGCTCCGGGTCGAACCGGGGCAGCGGCGGGGCCAGCATCGGCAGGCCGACGAGCAGCTGACGGACCGTCCGCTCGCCGCTCACGCCCGCAGCGCCTTCTCGATCGAGTCGGCGAGCCGGGCCAGGTACGCCTTCGAGACCGGGGCCCGGGAGACGAGCAGGTGCCAGTAGAGCGGGCCGGCGATCAGGTCCAGGGCGAAGTCCGGGTCGGTCTCGGCGGGCAGCTCGCCGCGCTCGACGGCCTTGGCGATGATCGCGGCCGTGGTGCTCCGCTGCGCCTCGCGCAGCGCCGCGCCGAAGGTCTCGGCGATCTCCGGATTGCGTGCGGCCTCGGCCAGCAGGTCCGGGATGACCTGGGCGGCGATCGGATGCCGCAGCACCCGGTGGACCACCCCCACGAACACGCGCAGGTCCTCCCTCAGGGAGCCGGTGTCCGGCAGCACCAGCCCGATGGCGGAGGCGAGGTCGGAGACGACGTCGATGACCATGGGCAGCTTGGAGCGCCAGCGCCGGTACACGGCGGTCTTGCCCACGCCGGCCCGGCGGGCCACGGCCTCGATGGAGAGCCTGCCGTAGCCGTTGGCGGCCAGCTCCTCGAAGACCGCGGCCCGGATGGCCTCGGTCACGTCGTCGCGCAGCAGCGCGGCCCCGGCGGGCTGCCTCTTCGGCTCCGCGGTCCCCGCGATGGTGGCGGAGGACTCCGTTCCCATAAGCTCCCCGTTCGACGGCCCGTTTCCGGCCGGGCCTCTGCGCGACGACGAAACGGTTGCGTTCTGTCGTCACCGGCCGCTAACTTTTCCTTCAGGATGAGACGATACCGTTCCGTCCCGTCGTTTCGGGAGCGGAGGCTTGGAGTAGCGTGTTCACGGTGTATGGGGATCAGGCGACCGGGGTCGCCGACCCGGACGCGGGGCTGAGTCCCTCCGAGCTTGCGGCCAAGTACGGGCTCGCCGTCAGCGGCAAACGCCCCTCGCTGGTGGAGTACACCCGGTCCTTGTGGGCGCGGCGCCACTTCATCGGCGCCTACGCCACGGCCAAGCTGACGGTGATGTACTCCGGCTCCAAGCTCGGCAACATCTGGCAGGTCATGACGCCGCTGCTGAACGCGGCCGTGTACTTCCTGGTCTTCGGTCTGCTGCTGGGCACCAGCAAGGGCATTCCGGACTTCGTGCCCTACCTGTGCACGGGCATGTTCGTCTTCCAGTTCACCCAGACCGCGGTGCTCAGCGGCACCCGCTCGATCGCGGACAACCTGGGCCTGATCCGGGCGCTGCACTTCCCGCGCGCCTGCCTGCCGCTCGCGCAGACCATCAACCAGCTGCAGCAGCTGCTGGTCTCGATGGTCGTGCTCTGCGTGATCATCCTCAGCAGCGGCCTACCGGTCACGGCGAACTGGCTGCTGATCATCCCGGCACTGGCGCTGCAGTCCGTGTTCAACGCCGGCCTGGCCATGTTCATGGCCCGGATAGGCGCGAAGACCACCGACATGGCCCAGCTCATGCCGTTCGTCATCCGCACCTGGATGTACACCTCGGGCGTCTTCTGGAGCATCTCCAAGCTGGTCAACAGCGCCCCGCACTGGGTCGCCGTGCTGATCCAGATCAACCCCGCGGCGGTGTACATCTCGCTGATGCGCTTCGCCCTGATGGACTCCGTCCCGGCCAGCAGCCTGCCGCCGCACGTCTGGGCGGTCGCCCTGGGCTGGGCGCTGGTCGCGGGTCTCGGCGGCTATGTCTTCTTCTGGAAGAAGGAGGAGGAGTACGGCCGTGGCTGACACCACCATGGAGCAGAACGTGACGCAGGACGCCGTCCCCGCCGCGAAGCCCGGCGAGCGGATCCCCACGGTGATCGCCGACGACGTCCACATCGTCTACAAGGTCTACGGCGCGGGCGCCGGCAAGGGTTCGGCCACCTCGGCCCTGTCCCGGATCCTGCGCAAGAAGGCCTCGCCGGCGCTGACCGAGGTGCACGCGGTGCGCGGCATCTCCTTCACCGCCTACAAGGGCGAGGCCATCGGCCTGATCGGCTCGAACGGCTCCGGCAAGTCGACCACCCTGGCCGCGGTCGCCGGGCTGCTGCCGACCGCCTCCGGCGCCATCTACACCCAGGGACAGCCCTCGCTGCTGGGCGTCAACGCGGCCCTGATGAACGACCTCTCCGGCGAGCGCAACGTCGTCCTCGGCTGCCTGGCCATGGGCATGAGCTACGCCGAGGTGCAGGAGAAGTACCAGGACATCGTCGACTTCTCCGGCATCAACGAGAAGGGCGACTTCATCTCGCTGCCGATGCGCACCTACTCCTCCGGCATGAGCGCGCGGCTGCGCTTCGCCATCTCCGCGGCCAAGAGCCACGAGGTGCTGCTCATCGACGAGGCGCTGGCCACCGGCGACGCCAAGTTCCGGGTCCGCAGCGAGAAGCGGATCAAGGAGCTGCGCGAGGAGGCCGGTACCGTCTTCCTGGTCTCGCACAGCAACTCCACCATCCGCGAGACCTGCGAGCGGACCATCTGGCTGGAGCACGGCAAGATCCTCGCCGACGGGCCGACGGACGACGTCGTCAAGGAGTACGAGGACTTCACCAAGAAGAAGTGAGGCAGCGTCACGCTCCCCGTGACACCCTGTCAGAACGCCGTCGGCACCCCCGGCGGCGTTCTGTCGTATGAGCGGCATAAGCTAGGCGCAAGATCCCGACAAGGGCAGGCGGGGGAGGCATGCGTCGGGTAGGCGTGTCCGCTGTGGGCAGCCTGTCAAGATCGGTGTAGAACGGGGGAGTGGCGGTCATGACATCAGGTCCCCAGGCCCCGGAACAGCAGTCCGGGGCGGTGCTGGAGAAGGCGACCAGGGAGAACTTCCCGGTCGCCCCCTTCTTCCTGCCGCCGGACATGCGCGCCGGGCTGATGGCCGTCTACGGCTTCGCCCGCCTCGTCGACGACGCCGGCGACGGCGACCTGCCCGACCCCGGCGGCACCGCCCGGCTGCTCGGCGTGGAGCCCGGGCCGGACACGGTCGAGCACCGGCTGGCGCTGCTCGACGCGCTGGAGGCGGAGACCGACCGGGCCTTCGCCACGGCGCTGCGCCGCCCCGGGGCCGAGGCCCCGCGCCATCCGCTGCTGGCCGCCCTGGTCCCGGCGATCGAGCGGCACGGGCTGACCCCGGAGCCGTTCCGCGGCCTGATCGAGGCCAACCGGGTGGACCAGCGGACCGACCGCTACCAGACCTTCGACGACCTGCTCGGCTACTGCGAGCTGTCCGCCAACCCGGTCGGCCGGCTGGTGCTGCAGCTCGCCGGGCTGGCCACCCCCGAGCGGATCGCCTGGTCCGACGCCATCTGCAGCGCGCTGCAGGTCATCGAGCACCTGCAGGACGTCGCCGAGGACCGCGCCCGCGGCCGGATCTACCTGCCGCAGCAGGATCTCAAGCGCTTCGGCGTCGCCGAGTCCGAGCTGGACGAGCCCCGGGCGGGGACGGCCCTGCGCGGGCTGGTGTTCTTCGAGTCGCAGCGGGCGCGGGCGCTGCTGGACCAGGGGGCCCCGCTGCTCTCCTCGGTCCACGGGCGGCTGCGGCTGCTGCTCACGGGCTTCTCCGCGGGCGGCTACGCGCAGCTGGACGCGATCGAGGCGGCCGGGTACGACGTGCTCGCCGCCTCGCCCAAGGCGGGCAAGGGCCTGCTGGCGCGGCAGGCGGCAACGGGCCTGTGGCGGGCCGCGCGCCAACCGAGTCGGTCGAGAGGGAGACGGTGAGTCGGCAGATGGCAGGCAAGGACGGCAGTGACGGTTCCGTGCCGCTGCCGCCCCAGGTGGCGGCGGCGTACCGGTACTGCGAGGCGGTGACGGGCAGTCAGGCCAAGAACTTCGCCTACGGGATCCGGCTGCTCCCGCTCGCCAAGCGCCGTGCCATGTCCGCGATCTACGCGCTCGCCCGCCGTATCGACGACATCGGCGACGGCGAGTGGCCCGACGAGCGCAAGTTCGCCGAACTCTCGCAGACCCGCGCCCTGCTGGACGCGATCCGCGAGGGCTCGGTCGAGCCCGAGGACACCGACCCGGTCAAGGTGGCGCTGGCGCACGCCTGTTCACTCTTCCCGATCCCGCTCGACGCCTTCGACGAGCTGATCGACGGCATGGAGATGGACGTCCGTGGCACCGCCTACGGCACCTTCGAGGAGCTGCGGGTCTACTGCCGCTGCGTCGCCGGCACCGTCGGCCGGCTCTCGCTGGCCGTCTTCGGCTGCGCCGACCCCAAGCGCGGCGCCGAGTTCGCGGACACCCTGGGCCTGGCCCTGCAGCTCACCAACATCCTGCGCGACGTGCGCGAGGACGCGGCCAACGGCCGCACCTACCTTCCGGCGGAGGACCTGGAGCGGTTCGGCTGCGAGTCCGGGTTCGGCACGGCGGTCCCGGCCCCGGGCGCGGACTTCCGCGGCCTGGTGCTGTTCGAGGCCCGGCGCGCCCAGGGTTACTTCGACGAGGGCCTGCAGCTGCTCCCGATGCTGGACCGGCGCAGCCGCGCCTGCGTCGGCGCCATGGCCGGGATCTACCACCGGGTGCTGGAGCGCATCGTCGCCGAGCCCGAGGCCGTGCTGCGCGGCCGGGTCTCCCTCCCCGGGTGGGAGAAGGCCTACGTAGCACTGTCCGGCCTGGTCGGAAGGCGGGCCTCTTGAAGGTCCATCCGAACGAGTCCACTCCGTTTGCCCGTTCCGGGCGCGGGGGAACCACAGGACGCCGGGACGCGTGTCGGCGGGTGCAGGGGGAGGCGGTGGCATGAGCCGGGCAGCGGAGCCGTGGCGCGCGGTGGTCGTCGGCGGCGGTCTCGCCGGGATCACGGCCGCCCTGCGGCTGGCCGACGCCGGGGCCGAGGTCGTCCTCGCCGAGGGCCGCCCCCGGCTCGGCGGGCTGGCCTTCTCCTTCCAGCGCGAGACCGCCGTCGGCCCGCTGTGGGTGGACAACGGGCAGCACGTCTTCCTGCGCTGCTGCACGGCCTACCGCGGGCTGCTGCAGCGGCTCGGCGTCACCGACCAGGTCGAGCTGCAGCCGCGGCTGCGGGTCCCGGTCCGGGACGTGGCGACCGGCAGGGACGGCGTGATCGGGCGGGACCGGCTGCCGGTGCCGCTGCATCTGACGCGCAGTCTGGTCTCATACCCGCACCTGAGCCTGGCCGAGCGGGCCGCCACCGGCCGGGCCGCGCTGGCCCTGCGCGGGCTGCGCCTGGACGACCCGGCGCTGGACGACCGCTCCTTCGCGGACTGGCTGGCCGAGCACGGCCAGTCGCCGCGCGCGGTCGAGGCGCTCTGGGACCTGGTCGGCGTGGCCACCCTGAACGCCACCGCCGAGCAGGCCTCGCTGGCGCTGGCCGCGATGGTCTTCAAGACGGGCCTGCTCTCCGATCCCGGCGCGAGCGACATCGGCTTCGCCAAGGTCCCCCTGGGCCGGCTGCACGACGCCGCCGCCCGGGCCGCCCTGGAGCGGGCCGGCGTGCGGGTGCTGCTGCGCACCAGGGCGACGTCGGTCGTGCCCGAAGCGGGCGGCTACCGCGTCGAGTTGACGGGCGAACGCCTGGACGGCGGGGCCGAGTCGGTCACCGCCGGAGCCGTGGTGCTGGCCGTCCCGCAGGAGGCTGCCGCCGGCCTGCTGCCCGCCGGCGCGCTGGACGAGCCCGAACGGCTCGCCAAGCTGGGCCACGCCCCGATCCTCAACGTCCATGTGGTGTACGACCGCAAGGTGCTCGACGAGCCCTTCCTGGCCGGGCTGGGCACGCCCGTCCAGTGGGTCTTCGACCGCACCGCGCACTCGGGCCTGCGGACCGGCGGGCAGTATCTGGCGCTGTCCCAGTCCGCCGCCCAGGACGAGATCGACCTGCCGGTGGCCGAGCTGAGGCGCCGTTACCTCCCGGAGCTGGAACGGCTGTTGCCCCGGGCCCGCGAGGCCGTGGTGGCGGAGTTCTTCGTGACCCGGGAGCGCACGGCGACGTTCGCCCCCTCCCCGGGCACGGCCGCGCTGCGGCCCGGACCGGAGACGGCGCTGCCCGGCCTGTACCTGGCCGGCGCGTGGACCGCCACCGGGTGGCCCGCGACCATGGAGGGCGCCGTCCGCAGCGGC
>NZ_JBHSQJ010000104.1:0-11647 GCF_042658505.1 Streptacidiphilus monticola
CAGAGGGCAGCCTGACGACGAGCTACACCATCGCGCGGCACTTCCGCGTGTGGCGCTACGGCGTGGGGCACATGACGCTGATGCTTCGCAGTCTCGCGGCCTCCGATGACGACGAGACGGTGGACGTCTGGTTCGACGGCGTTGCGGCGATGAACCTTCATCAGAGCTTTGAGCCGCTGACCATCCGGGCAGCCAACCCGGAGGAACGTCGGACGCTCCTGGACGCATCGGCGGGCGACATCTTCCCGCCGAATCGGCCATTCACGCTGTGCCTGATCCTGGAATCAGCTCAGCCTGACGGCTTCGTCGTCTGCGCCCACGTCCGAGTCGTTGCAAGCCCTGGTGGTAAGCCGGGGGGACCAGATGAGCAAGGGCCAGACGCAGAGCGGCTCTTGTGGGCTGCCGGACCGACGGGGAACCCCCGGCAACCGCTCGGCTATCGGCTCTATGAAGCTGGGGAGCACGCGTAGGACCACGCCCTCGCCCCTGCCATCCCGTCCGCCATCGACCCACACGCTCGTGGAGCGGGCCTGCCCCTTGGGGTCCAGGCGGAGCGCCCCGCCGGATGTACGACCTTGGACCCCAAGGGGCAGGTTTGCTCGGCTCTGCCTGGGCCGACGCGATGTCTCATGCCCTCGTGGAACGCTACGGCCGCTGGACCGTGGGCTGGCACTGGAGGCACGCCGACGGGGGACCGGTCGGGAACTGGTGCTGTCCGCGGGACTCGATCACCACCCCGCAGGAGACCCTCACCCGGGTCGTCGCGGCGCTGTGCGAGTGGCGCGCGTGGCTGGAGGCCCTGGCCGGGGGGTTCGAGCGGTACCCCCTGGACCTGGCTGCGGTCGAGGACCAGCGGATTCTGTGGGAGCGCGCCGCCCGCAACCTGATCTGGCAGGTGGCGGACCGCACCTGCTGCGACGGTGGCTGGTACGGGCACTGCCGGCAGGTGCTCACCTGGTTCCTCAGCCGCTGGGGAGTCCCACGCGACGCCGCCCGGGAGCTGGTCGACCAGGCGATCGGCGGCCGGTTCCACAGCTGGACCGGGCCCGACACGGTGCTCGTCGAGGACGTCGCCGAACGCCTCGCGCTGTCGCTGCGCCCAAACAACGGCCACGACGACGGGGGGCGGCCCGCCGGGCCCGCGCCGGACCATCTGCAGCGCTGGCTCGAGGTCCGCGAGGCCGTGCCCTGGCAAAACGCCTCGGCCGGCGGCGCCGAGGGGCCGGTGACGCCGTCGCGCGACGGCGCGGCCGAGGACATCCGCGCGTTCGACGCCGCCGTGGACCGGGCCCGGGCCGAGGGGCTGCTTGCCGCGCTGGAACAGGTGCGGGCCGACGCGGCACGGGGTGCCTTGCTCGACTTCGAACTGCTGCGCGGCTGGCAGCAGCACGTCCTGGGCACCCCGCGGCTGCCGGTGTTCCGCAGCCTGCCCGCCTTCGCCAAGGGCGGCCGCGAGCGCTACGGCTTCGGCCCGGACACCCGTGCCCGCCTGGACGCCTGCCTGGCGCAGAGTGAACCGGGCGCCGAGCGTCCCCTGGCGTTGACCGCTCGGGCCGCCCGCGCCTATCTCGACGTGTGCTTCTTCCACCCGTTCGACGACGGCAACGCCCGGTCCGCCTTCCTCGCCCTCGTCTTCGTCCTCGCCCGCGAGGGCGCCGCCCTCGACGAGGTCAGCCTGCTGCGTCGCGTCACCTTCCGGGCCGACGACCCCCAGGACGCGCTGATCCTCACCCGGTACGTCGACCTCTACCTCGCGAAGACCCGACGCAAGGCCACCCCCCACAGCTCTTGAGACGCAGCCGCGTTCGTCGCTGCCAGGCGGAATGGGCCGCCGGACACCACGCGGCGTTGACCCCTGACCTCTTCGTCCCGAAGCCTCTCCGCGCGCCATGTGATCAGCGGCCAGAGCCTGCGTGGCCTGGAGGAACGATCCCCGAACGGTCGTGCTCGTCCGCCTCCGTACGCCGCGGTTGTAGCGCAGTTGGACACTCAATCGGGTAGCTGCCCGGGAGGAACCTACCTTAGCGGGTGGCCACGGCCCTGGAGTGCTTGAGCTGGTTGATCGGCGCTCGACCTCGTTGCGGCGCTTGTACATCTCCTTGTCGAAGCCGGCCGGTCTTCCGCCTCGGCTGCCTCGGCGTCGACGGTTGGCCCGCTGGTCCTTCGGCTCGGGGATGGTGTGCTTGATCTGGCGTCTGCGCAGGTAGCGGCGGTTCCGCCGGGAGCTGTAGGCCTTGTCGCCGCCGAGGTGGTCGGGGCGGGTGCGTGGGTGCCCGCCGCCCAGCCGCTTGACCCGGATCCGTTCCAGGATCGGGATCAGCTGTGGTTGTCGCCCCACTGCCCGGGCGTGATGAGCAGGGCCGGCGGCCGGCGTCCGCCTTCACCGGCGAGGTGGATTTTGCAGGTCAGGCCGCCCCGGGAGCGTCCGAGTCCTTCGTCGGGGCGGTCCGTTCGGGGTGACCGCGCTGGACGTGTGGGGCACCACCGACGACGGCCGCGGCACCACCCGCCGGGGCACCGCACGGGCCGCCCTCGTCGCCGCCTACGACGCCCGCAAGCGCGCCAAGTAGCCGCCGCTGGGGGTGCTGGGCCTAGCAGACAGCCCTGTTAGGTCTAGCACCCCCACTAGCGGCCAAAACCTGCCCTGACCTGGCATCTAGCGGCTAGCAGCCACGTTCGCCCACATCCTCAATACGGCCCGGGAGGCCATTCCATGACCCTCGTCCTGCTGCTTGCTAGCGGCGCCGCCCTCATAGCCGGCGCGCGGTACGCGTGGCTGTGCTGGGCGCACCCGTTCGCGCCCTGCCGCCGCTGCGCCGGCCTCGGCCGCACCCTCACCCGCGTTCTGCGACGGTCCGTCAACTGCCCCCGCTGCCACGGCACCGGACAGCGCGTCCGCATAGGCCGCCGCATCCACACCCACTCCGTGCGCCTGCACCAGCGCGGCACCCGGTAGGAGAGATCGACGTGACCACCGAACCCCTGCGCCCGGACCTCCGCGCCTACCTGGCGGAGCAGCAGGAGACTGCGGCGCTGCCCACCCAGTACCGCCCGTCCGTGCCGGTAGTAGCGCCTCCGCCGGCGGTGCTGCCCGCCGATCTCGTCGTCGGGCTGCTGGCCCACGAGCGGGCCCGTGGCCAGGAGAGGACCGCCCTCGCGGTGCAGAACGCCCAGCTGCGCGCCGAACTGGCCGACCACTCCCGCATGTCTGGGCGGGCGAAGGACATCGCGGTCGTCGCCCTCGGCGGCGGCATCGGCCTCGGCGGAGCAGCGGCCGGGATCGGGTACGGCGTTGGCGCGGTCGCCTCCGCGTCGGCCGGGCTGCTGACCGCAACGCTCGTCATGGCCCTGTGGGCGGGCGGCGCCACGCTCGTCATGGCCCTGTGGGCGGGCGGCGCCACGCTCGTNCAGCTGCTCCGCGGCGTCGGTCCGCTCCGCCGGGCAGCCGGCGGGGACACGTTCGTCACGCACAACCACGTGACCGCGAAGGGGATGTTCGCCAAGGCCATCGGCGGCCCGACCCGCAATGGATGACTCCTTCTCTGCCAGTACGCAGAGGCGATAGAGGTTGGTCCGGTCTCGTCGCTATCCTCGCCAAGCTGACCTGAGCTGAACGAGGCGGAGACCATGCACATCGAAACGCACTACACCGTCGCCCCGGGTGAGGCCGGCAGGCTCTGGCTGTCAGTCATCGAACGCCCTTACTTGCAGATTGCCCTGGCGCCAGGACTCTGCCTGCTCTACTTCCTGCCGGTTCTCCCGCGGCTTCTCCGACTTGAGGCGCTGGCTTGTGGCTGCCTCCTACTGCTCGGCTTCTTGGCGATGGAGGTACGTGTGCGCCTGCTGGCGCGGAGACTCAGCGCGGCTGGTCCAGAGCGAGGCGTCACCTTCACGGAGGAGGGCTTTGCCTTTGCCGTCGCCAGCAAGCCGGTACATGTCATGTGGTCCAAGATCAAGAAGGTGCGGCGGCACAACGGGCTCTGGGTGTTCACCTCCAAGCACTACTCCGCTGCAGTGCTGCCCGAAGGAGCACTGACCAACGAGCAGTCTGCTGAACTTGAAAGCTTCCTGGCCGCTCGCGGAGTATGGGCCGCCTGAGCTCGGCTTGCGCTGCGCCCTGGCCACGCCGTCCGGCACTCCCTAGGAATCACGAAGCCCCGGCCGCACTCGCGGACCGGGGGCTGTCACATGTCGCTCACTCAGGCATCAGCGGTAGACCTTGAATGCAAACTGCTCCCACGGATCCTGCCGCAGGCTCGCATCCACGCTTTGACCCTTCGAGTTCAGCAGGCTGTACGCCCCTGGAACCATGGGCATCACGTGCCAGGTTCCGGTCCTGGCGGCCGTGGTGAACTTGATGCGGAAGTCAATCCGAGCCCACTTGCCAGGCGCCACCAGCGCCAGGTACGAGTTCCCCGCCGCGGCCAGCGTGTAGGTGCCGAAAGCGTCGTAGTTGGCGTGCTGCCAGCGGTGCGTGGCCGGGTTCAACCAGTCGACGGAGATGCCGCGCTGGGTACTGGTGGACGTCCAGACACCGAGGGCGGCAGCAAAGTTTTCCAGCGTGTACTTCGACGTCTGCCGGTACCACGTGCGCATAGTAGGTACGGCCCTCCCTCATGGAGTGCGGCACGCCGACGGTGTTGTCGTAGCCCCGCCCAGCGAACGCCGGACCACTCGCCGCATGCGCGCTCCCGGGAACCGCGGCAAGCGCCGACAGTGTCGCGGCGGCGACGGCGAGCGCGTGTTTGAGACCTCTCTTCACGGATTCCCCTCCCTGTGCGGTCGATGTGACCGCAGAGCGGTGATCGTACTCATGCGCGCGACGGGTCGACCGCGGGGGTGAACTAGGCGGAGAGGAATCCGTTCTGCAGGGCCCTAGCTCGTTGAGGCGATGTGAACTACCCGAGCATCCTCTGTAGCTGCCCGCCGCCGGAGCGGAACCTGTGCCAGCGCTGCGCCGGCTTCGGCCTCGACCCCGGCAAGCCGAACCCCGGGCCCGGCCGCGAACCCCTATGCCCCGACTGCCGCGGCGACGGCGGCATGCCCCCGCACGACTTCGAGTGCCAGGCCCGGATCATGTTCGACCCGCCGCCGGCGTGACGCCTTCGACTATCGAACCTTCCACTCCGCTGAGACGTTGGACGTGCCGCTCGCGGGCGTGTAGATCACCCTGCCTACGTGTGCTCCGGTCGGCAGTTCTACGACGACGTAACCAACCGCGCTCTCTCCGGGCGCCAGCCGGAACGAGGCGCTAGGGTCGAGCAGCGCTCCCTCGTTGATGCCACTGACAAAGGCGTTCGTGAACTGCTCGTCGGCCGTGGTGTAGCCCGTGATGTCGTTCTCCGGGGAGTCGTCATAGACGTTCGTCCCGGAGTTCGTGACCCTGAACTTGAGGCCCACCCAGTGCTTGCCAGGATCGGGTGACTCGAAGTCGTTGTTTGCCGTAACCGGGTCGGTCACCTTGAGCAGGGTCACCGTGATCTTGTTGCCTGCGATCTGCCCCTTGATCGTAAGGGTGTCTCCCACTGTGGCAGGTCGAGTGGTGACCGCCGTAGGGGATGTCGGCTGCTCCGCCGTCGCCGGTGGGCTGCTCTCGGGTGCTGGAGCGGTTGCGGACTCGGACGGCGTTGCTGGGGCGGTCAGACTGTTGGTGACCTTGGCTCCGCTGTCGCATCCGGCAAGGGCTGCGAGGCCGAGGCAGCCTGCGGCGACGAAGGCCACGGTTCGCTTCATGGCGCAACCTCCTTCGCACGCAACAAGTATTGGTCCCTTGGCGCGCTGGTGCAGCTCACAGGCCGCCTGCCACCTGGGCGAGGCCGCCGCAGGCACCCGGCTTCTGCGATCTCGGGGTACTAGGGTGAAGGGCTGGTCGCTCCGCTGAACCCCAAGATCGTGCTCAGTTGGGTGCCCCGCTGATCTGGACACTCGCTGTTGAGCAGGTCCGCAAGCATGGACACCTTGACGTCGACTTCGAATCCGCTCGCGCTCGGTCCGGTCGCCTGTGCCGGATAGTGGCGATGAACCACGTCGGTCAGCCATGCGTACTGATCGTCCTGGCTGGCCCGAAGGTAGTCGGCGCAGGTGGAGTCCTCGCTGAGGCCTCTGACGGTCGGTGCCGGCGATGTCGCCGGTGCACTGGATGTCGGGGCGGTCGGCGACGCCGAGGGAGCCGGATGGCTCGAACCGCAGGCGGTCAACAGGGTGGCCACGCATCCAGCGACGATGAGTGCACCCGGACGGAACCGCATGCCTCCAGCCTGCTCCTCACATGCCGTCGTTGCAGGTGGTGCCCAGTGAGTCGCCGCCCGGGACGGGAGGGAAGGTTCGCTTCCCGGGCGGCAGCTTGTGCCCGCCCGTACCGGTCACCTCCACGAGACCGGCCGGGCGGGAGACTCTCATCGCGCCAGCCGGCGGATGTCTGGCACGAACGCACGGCCGGCGTTGACCGCCTCAGCCCGGGACAGGGTCAACTCGTAGGCGGCATGCTCGAGGCAGACCATCAGCGCGTACCCGGGCAGCGTGCCCTGCTCGATGTGCGCGAACTCCGTCGTCTGCGCGACGTGGTAGCGGCAGAAGTGACAGCGCCCCGGCCGCCACGACAGCGAGTCCAAGTACGCCCGGTCATCGTCATGCGCCCGCCGCACCGGGTCGATAGTCCACGTCATGCCGACCACCTCCACGTGCCCACGGTGGTCTCGGCGTGCGGGTGGACCTGGGTGGCGGCCAGCTCGCCGACCATCCGCAGGGCGTCGTCGAGGGCGGAGCGCAGCCGGCCGACGGCCAGCATCAGATCGCCGCGGTCCACCCGCAGCAGGCTCATGCCCTCGGCGTCGGCCAGCGCCTGGGCGTCCAGATGGAACCGGAACGCCTTCGCCGACGACAGCCCTGCGGGCGTCGGCTGAATCCACGTGCTCACTTCTGCTCCCCTCCGGCGCAACGCCGGCACGCGACGACCGCCCAGCCCAGCTGTGAGCCGCGCTCCCGGCCAGGCGTGAAGACGTGGCCAACCGGCGTCAGCGGCCCCTCGGTGGTGCCGCAGTCGATGCACGCCTCCGCGTGCAACTGCGCCCGGGTCGGCGGGTTCTGATACGTCGGGGGCGCCGGCTGGACCGTCATCGGATTCACCTCGATCTCTCGTGGATCAAGCGTTGCGCCGAATTCCAGCCAGCGGCAGCGTGTGCGGGCCTGCGGGGCAGGCATGCGATTCACACCCCGTGTGAAACGCCCTGAGCTACGGTCATCTGACGGAACGTCACCATCCAGCCGGGGAAGCCATGGAGCCCAACACCCTGCTCGACGCCCTCATCGACGAAGCCGGCATGTCTCATGCCGGGCTCGCCGCCCGCGTCAACAAGCTCGCTGCTCAGCGGGGCTTCAAGGCCAGCTACGACCACACCGCGGTCGGCCGGTGGGTGAAGGGCCAGCGACCTCGCGGCAACGTTCCCGACCTGATCTGCGACATCCTCGCCAGTCGGCTGGAGCGGCCGATCAGCCTCGACGACATCGGCATGGGCAAGCCCGGTACCGCCCCCGCACCGACCGAGCTCTCCGGCTTCGTCCAGCGAGCCACCGCCCTGTGGCGCTCGGATGAGCAGCGTCGACCTGGGCTGGAGTCGACCGCAGCCACCACCGGAACTGCCGCGATCCTGCCTGTGTGGGAGTGGGAGAACCCGCCGGATGACGTCGACGTCTCCCGGCCCGGCACCCCGCGGGTCGGCACCAGCGACGTCGAGATGCTCAAGGCCGCCCGACAGCGCTACGAGAGCATGTACCGCTCGGCCGGCGGAGTGGCCACCAGGAACCGCATCGTCGGCTTCCTGACCGGCCACACCGCCCCGCTGCTCCGCGGCTCCTACACCGACGCCGTCGGCCGCTCCCTCTACCGGACGTCCGGGGGCCTCGCCGCGATCGCCGGTATCTGCGCCTACGACAGCGACAGCCAGGGCCTGGCGCAGCGCTACTTCCACCAGGCCCTGCGCCTGGCGAAGGCGTCCGGGGACCGGGCGTTCGGCGCCTACGTCATCGCGCTGCTGGTGAACCAGGCCGTGTTCCTCAAGGACTACCGGCAGGCCGTCGCCTTCGCCGAGGCCGCCCTGCGTGCTGCCGGGGACGAGATCAGTCCGGCGCTCGCAACCGACCTCAACGCCATGCAAGCCAAGGCCTTCGCCAGGATGGGAGACATCCAGGCCGCGCACCGCGCCATGGATCGCGCGGAGAAGGCAGCAGCGCGGATCCGCCGCGAAGAGGAGCCGCCGGAGACCGGCTACGTACAACCCGGGCTCGTCGAGGCACAGTTGGCGGAGGCGCTCATCAGCCTGGAGGACTGGAGCCCTGCGGGCAGCTACGCGCAGGAGGCCGTCCAGGCCCAGACGCACGCCCGCGGACGCGTCCACCGCCTGGCCACCCTCACCACCGTCGACCTCGGCCGGGGCGACGTCGACCAGGCCGCCGCCCACGCCCGCGCCGCCCTCGACGCCGCGGCAGGCATGGAGTCGCAGCGCCTACGGGACCGGTTCGTGGTGCTACGCGGAAAGCTCTCCCGGTACCGCACCGGTCCCGCCCGCGGTGTGGTCGAGCAGATCGACGCCACCTTGTCCGTGCCGTTCTGACCTGCCCGTGGCTGCCCTAGGCTGACCGGCAAAGCCAACGGTCAGGAGCAGCGGCGTGTCGGTGTGGAAGAACCTCGGCGAGCACACGGTCTACGAGAACAAGTGGTTCAAGATCAACCTCGCGGACGTCGAGCTACCCGACGGCCGGCACCTCGACCACTACCTGATGCGGCTGCGGCCCGTCGCCCTGGTCGCCGCGGTGAACGACCGCGACGAGGTACTGCTGCTGTGGCGGCACCGGTTCATCACCGACAGCTGGGGCTGGGAGCTGCCCGCCGGCGTGGTCGACGACGGGGAGACCATCGAGCAGGCCGCCGCCCGGGAGCTGCTGGAAGAGACAGGCTGGCGAGGCGGCGAACTGCACGAGCTGCTGACCGTGGAGCCGTCCAACGGGCTGACCGACGCCCGCCACCACATCTACTGGGCCGACGGCGCCAAGTACGTCGGCCACCCCGAAGACGACTTCGAGTCCGAGCGCCGCGAGTGGGTACCGCTGTCGCAGGTGCCCAGCCTGGTCGCCAAGGGCGAGGTCAAGTCGGCGAACGCCGTGGCGGCCCTGCTGCTCCTGCACCAGCAGCGGCTCGGGCGTTGAGCGGCCCTCAGTGGCCTACTTCCCGGCGGCGACGTTGTCGGCGTCCTTGACCACCGCGGCGTAGTCCTTCTGGAACTGCTTGATGTCCGCCTCAACCCGCTGACGGGCCGACGCGTCGTCGGGGCCGCCGACACCCAGGCCGTCGTTGGCCATCTGCGCCATGTCACTGGTCATCGTGACGTTGTCGTCGCGCCAGTCGCTGATCGACTGGGGTTCGTCGTCCGCGTTGAACACCGCGTCGGCCTGCTTGAACGCCGTCATGGCGGGCTGCGGGTCAGCGGTCTGCGCCTTCTGGTACCAGGCGTAGAAGGCGGGGTAGCTGTTGGGCTGGCCACGGTCGAGGACGACGTTGACGCCGTGGTTGAACTCGGCGAGGTAGTAGGCGTTGTTGGCGCGGAGGATGCCCGCCGCTTTGTTCCGGGCGGAGGCCGGCGCCAGGTAGCTGCTGGGGCTCGGTAGCGGCGCCGCGCTGGTGGCTGTGGGTGTCGGCTTCGGGGCGGCGGTCGTCGGCGACGGGGATGGCGTGGCGGCCGGCGCTGTGGTCGACGGCGGGGCGCTGACGGCGGGACTGCTCGAGGAGGTGGCCGTCGGGGAGGATGCGGCCACGGCCTTGGTCTTCGACGGCCCGAGGACTGCGCCCGCGATGCCTGCCGTGGCGATCAGGAGCACGAGCGCCCCGGCCCCGATCAGGCCTCCGAGCTTGCGCTGACTGCTGCCAGGGACGGGGGCTCCGGGCGGTACGGGTGCGGTCATGGCGCTGCTCCTCGGGATCGGTGAGGGCGCCAGACTGGCAGTCGTGTGAAGGCGATGTGATGCCAGTTGCGGGACCGTGACCCGCTGGCTGAACTTGCCCACCCACAGCGGGCGCCCCTAGGTTGCCGAAATGCAGACGTCGGACTGGATAGCCCTCGGCGGCCTGGCGGTCGCCGTTGCCGCCTTCATCGTTCCCACCGTCATCAGCCTCAAGGCCAAGCGCACCGCTGAAGAAGCTAACGGCCTGTCACAGAGCGCCAACGCTACGGCGGAACGTGCTCTGCGCGAATCCATCCGAAGCCGTATAGACAGTGCTGCGCCGACCCTGTCCGTGTCTGCGGGCCCGGTCTCCTGGCCGCCGCTGCGCTTCAACACGGCCGACGCCTTCGCGCCTGGGCAACCATGGCCGCCGCAGCAGGAGTTCAATACCACTGCGGACGCTGGAACGCTCATCGGGCTGCGGGCAACCTTGACTATCCGGAACGGCGGCGTGGGGTGCGAGGTGACGGTCAACGGCGACCTCGAGCGCCAGCCCGGGCAGCTCGCGCCGCAGCCACTCGGTGAGACGTTCTGGATGGGGGCCGGCGAGGTCAAGGAGGTGGTGATGGAGGGGTACCGTCCGCTGGAGGAGTGGATCGCCATGACGGAGAACTCCAACGACGAGGACGCTGGCCCCAACGGGCCGATTGCTGTGACCGTGGGCTACCGAGACAACCGCGACGAGGGCATGACGGCCGACATCAGCGTCCGCCTGCCGTGCACGGGCCTGCTGCAGCATCCGAGCAAGGCGGGTACATGGCACTTCGCGCCGTCCCTCGCGCGCGGCGACGGCCACGACCGCGCCAAGGTCGGTGTGCATCCCGAGGAGCGACTGTACTGGGCATCAAAGCGCCAGAACCTGCGCCTTGAGGCATGACTAACGCGTTATGCGTGCCCCTAGGGTGAGTTGACCGCCCCGGTCCTTCGGACTGCTGGTGTAGCCGCTCGGGGTAGGGGCCGTACTCGCCGATCGGCAGGTACGGCTCGATGAACTCCCACTCGGTGTCCGTCAGTTGCACTCGCGTCACACAACACGATCTACCGGACCAGGGCCCACCACGAGGGCAGAACCTGCAAATTGATCACAACCAGATACGCGCCCTAGCAGGAGCGGCTGACTACCTCAAGAAGGTGCCCAAAGTGATCAGGGAACTTCTTCCTGCCAATGTCCTGAGCGCTCGACCGACACCCCCCTCAAACTCAGGACGACAACAGCTCCTCAGGCGGTTGGCAGAGTGTGACGACGGATCTTCTGCCAGGTGTCCGGGGCCCGATGAGGCCGGAGAAACGGTCCTGCATGCCGAGCAGGCACCGATCTACGCCGCAGTAGGCGGGCGCAGGGGCGGACGGTGCCTAGTGCCGCATCAAGCAACGTTCGCCCTCGCCCCGACGACCGGACGGGGTGCCTGATACGGCACGCGCCAACCGCCTTCCGGGGTCGGGAACATCACCAGGCCGGGATCGGCAGCGACTGCCGCCTCCCACTCCTCTGTGCTGATGTCCGCCCCCCCTGCTCGTCCCATCAGTTCTCACGCCGCGTGATGTGCACGTCGTAGCCCATGGTCAGGGACGGTAGACCACGGAACCGACAAGATCGCGAACCCGTACTGGAGTACTAGCCTCGCGCTTTCACGTGGCGGGCCGTCCAGCAGGT
>NZ_JBHSQJ010000105.1:0-32777 GCF_042658505.1 Streptacidiphilus monticola
GCAGGCCGAGTCCGCCGCCGCCGAGCTGGCCGAGCGGTCCCGCCGCGAGCGCGAGGAGGCCGAGGCGGAACTGGCCCGGCTGCGCGCGGAGGCCGACGAGGCCATCGCCGCCGAGCACGCCGCCATCGCGGAGCAGCGCCGCCAGGCCGACGCCGACGCCGAGCGGATCCGCGAACAGGCCCGCGAGCAGGCGGACCAGACGCAGGCGCAGGCCGAGTCCGCCGCCGCCGAGCTGGCCGAGCGGTCCCGCCGCGAGCGCGAGGAGGCCGAGGCGGAACTGGCCCGGCTGCGCGCGGAGGCCGACGAGGCCATCGCCGCCGAGCACGCCGCCATCGCCGCCGAACGGGAGCAGGCCGCCGCCGACGCCGAGCAGGTCCGCACCGAGGCCGAGGAGCACGCCGCCGAGGTGCGCCGCTCCGTCGAGCGCGAGGCGGCCCAGGTCCGCGAGCTGGCCACCACCGAGGCGGCCCGACTGCGCTCCGAGGCCGAGCAGGTCCGTGCCGATGCCGAGCGCGAACGACAGGAGACCAGCGCCGAGTTGGCCCGGCTCAGCGCGGAGGCGGCCGCCGCCTTCGCCGACGAGCGCGCCGCCATCGCCCAGGAGCGCGCGGACGCCGAGGCCGAGGCCGCCCGCATCCGCGAGCAGGCCGAGCAGGACGCCGCCGCCCGGGTGGCCGCCGCCGAGGACGACGCGGCCGAGGTCCGCCAGTCCGTGGCCGGCATGTACGAGGCGGCCGAGCAGGCCACCGCGCAGCTGCGCGCCGACGCCGAGCACGAGGCCGCCCAGATCCGGGAGTTGGCGACGGCCGAGGCCACCCGGTTGCGCCAGGAGGCCGAGGAGCTGCGCGACCGCGCCGCCGAGGACGCCGCCCGGACTCTGGCCGAGGCGCAGGAGCTGGCCGAGTCGGTCACCAACGACGCCGAGGCGGCCGCGCTGGCCACCACCGCGGCGGCGGAGGAGCAGGCCGACGCGATGGTCTCCGCCGCCCGCGCCGAGGCCGAACGGCTCACCGCGGAGGGCGCGGCCGAGGGCCAGACGCTCGTGGAGAAGGCGCGTCAGGACGCCGACCAGATGCTGGTCGAGGCCCGCCGCGACGCCGCCTCCATCCGCGAGCGCGCGGAGGAGCTGCGCGAGCGCACCCACGCGGAGATCGAGGAGCTGCACGAGCGTGCCCGCAAGGAGTCCGCGGAGGCCATGAGGTCCGCGGGCGAGCGGGTGGACAAGCTCGTCTCGGAGGCCACCGCACAGGTGGAGTCCATGCAGGCGGAAGCGGCCGACGCCCTCGCCCAGGCGAAGGAGAAGGCCGCCGAGCTGCAGACCGAGGCGTCCGCCGAGGCCAGCAAGGTCCGCATCGCCGCCGTCAAGAAGGCGGAGGGCCTGCTGAAGGAGGCGGAGGGCCGAAAGGCCGAGGGGGAGGCCGCGTTGGAGGCGGCGCGCGCGGAGGCGGAGCAGTTGCGCAAGGCCGCGGTCACCGCGGCGGAGCGCACTCGCGAGGACGCGGTGAACGCCGCCGAGGAGGAGCTCGACCGGGCCCGTGCCGAGGCCGAGCAACTGCTGGACGAGGCGCGCGCCGAAGCACAGCGCATGGTCGACGAGGGACGCCGGGAACTCGACGAACTCATCAGCCGCCGCAAGGACATCAACACCGAGATCGCTCGGGTGCAGGACGTCCTGCAGGCGCTGGAGTCCTTCGAGGCACCGTCAGCCGGCAACGGCGGCAAGGGCGTTGCGCCGAACCAGCGCGGCAGCGGGGACAACGGGGGCAAGTCGGGCGGCGGACGCGGCAGTTCTCCTGCGGGAGTCGGCGCGGGCGCCACCCGCTCGGGTGGCAAACGCAGTGACGCATCTCCACCCGATTGAGCGGACATTTTCCACTCTCCATCGGCTTTCGGTCGATGACACTCCGAATCCGTGCCAGGATTCGCCCTATCACCTCAACCGACTCACCGGGCCTACGACAGGAACTCCACCCCCATGAGCGACACACACTCTCCGCACGGCTTCGACGTCGTGCGCCGCGGGTACGAGCGTGCTCAGGTCGACGAGCGCATCAGCAAGCTGGTCTCGGACCGGGACACGGCGCTCAACCGCATTTCCGCCCTGGAGAAGCGGATCGAGGAGCTGCACCTCGAGACGCAGACCGCCCAGGCGGCCGTGACCGATGCAGAACCCTCCTACGCCGGCCTGGGCGCGCGGGTCGAGAAGATCCTGCGCCTCGCCGAGGAGGAGGCGAAGGACCTTCGTGAGGAGGCGCGCCGCGCCGCCGAGCAGCACCGCGAGCTCGCCGAGGCCGCGGCCCAGCAGGTGCGCTCCGAGGCCGAGACCTACGCCAAGGACCGCAAGGCGAAGGCCGAGGAGGAGGGTGCGCGCATCGTCGAGAAGGCGAACAGCGACTCCGCCCAGCTGCGTGCCGAGGCCGCGAAGGACGCGCAGAACAAGCGCGAGGAGGCGGACGCCCTCTTCGAGGAGACCCGCGCCAAGGCCGCCCAGGCCGCGACGGACTTCGAGACCAACCTGGCCAAGCGCCGCGAGCAGGCCGAGCGCGACCTGGCGGCCCGTCAGGCCAAGGCCGAGAAGCGCCTCGCCGAGATCGAGCACCGCGCCGAGCAGCTCCGCCTGGAGGCCGAGAAGCTGCGCACGGACGCCGAGCGCCGCGCCCGCCAGACCGTCGAGACCGCCCAGCGCCAGGCCGAGGACATCGTCGCCGACGCGAACGCGAAGGCGGACCGGGTCCGCAGCGAGAGCGAGCGCGAGCTCGCGGCGCTGACGAACCGACGGGACAGCATCAACGCCCAGCTGACCAACGTCCGCGAGATGCTCGCCACCCTGACCGGCGCGGCCGTCGCCGCGGCGTCGCTCCCCGAGGACGACTCCCTCAGCCGCGGCGTTCCCGCCCAGCAGTCGCGCTGACGCCCCGTCAGGGGCGCCTTCGGAGGCGCGGGGAACTGCGCGAGCAGCCCACCCCCGGGAGGTCCGACCCCCTCTGCGGGACGGACCTCCCACCGTGGTGTGCTGCTCGCGCAGTTGCCCGCGCCCCTTCACGCTACGCGTGAGAAGAGGGCGCGCACCGTGTCGTTGAAGGAGTCGGGGGTCTCCAAGGACGAAAGGTGGCCCGCTCCCTGAAGGATCGTCAACTCCGCCTTGGGAAGCGCCTCCGCCATCGCCTCCGCGTCGGACACGGGGGTCAGCGTGTCCTCCGCGCCCACCACCACCGCTGCGGGGACGTCCATCCCCCGCAGCGTCTCGAACGAGTCCGGCCGCGTCGCCATCGCCCGCTGGGCCCAGGCCACCGCCTCCGGGGTGGCCTCCAGCATCATCGCCGCCACATGGGCCGTCAGCTCCGGCCGCTCCAGCGGCGTCCGCGCCCCCAGCAGCGGGGCGGGCAACTGCTCGTCCACCAGCAGGCGGACGCTCTGCCGAGCCAGCACCGCCTGGGCGATCCGCTCGCGGTTCGCGGTCTGGGCCTCGGTGTCGGCCACCGCCTTCGTGTCGGCCAGCAGCAGGCCCGCCACCCGCTCCGGGAAGGCGCGGGCGAAGGCCATCGCGACATAGCCGCCCATCGACAGCCCGCCCAGCACCGCGCGCTCGACCCCGGCCGCGTCCAGGCGTTCGGCGGCCAGCCGCGCCATCACGTCCACCGAGGGCTCCGCGTCCAGCCTGCCGTACAGGTCGACCGTCAGCGTGCGCAGTTCGGGCAGCCCGGTGACCTGCTCCTGCCACATCCGTGCGTTCAGCGGGAAGGCGTGCAGGAGCAGCAGGGGCACATGCGAATCCGTCATGCCGCCCAGCGTAGGGCGCGCCGCGAGAGCCGTGCCGGACCCGCTGACCTAGTGTGAAAAACATGATCGAGGTGAACCGGCTCACCAAGCGGTACGGCGACAAGCTGGCCGTGGACCACCTGACCTTCACGGTGCGACCGGGCATGGTCACGGGGTTCCTCGGTCCCAACGGCGCGGGCAAGTCCACCACCATGCGGATGATGCTGGACCTGGACCGGCCCACCGCCGGCTCGGTGACCATCGACGGCAGGCCCTACCGGCAGCTGCGCGAACCGTTGCGCTCCATCGGCGCGTTGCTGGAGGCGAAGTCCGTGCACCCGGGCCGGACCGCGTACAACCACCTGCTGTGGCTGGCGCAGAGCAACCGGATCCCGCGCGCACGGGTGGACGAGGTGCTCCGCCTGGTCGGTCTGCAGGACGTGGCCAGACGCCGCTCCGGCGGCTTCTCGCTGGGCATGGGCCAGCGACTCGGCATCGCGGCGGCGCTGCTTGGCGACCCGGAGATCCTGATGTTCGACGAGCCGGTCAACGGACTGGACCCGGAGGGCATCCTGTGGATCCGCACGCTGATGCAGTCGCTCGCCCGCGACGGCCGTACCGTCTTCGTCTCCTCCCATCTGATGAGCGAGATGGCACTGACCGCGGAGCACCTCATCGTGATCGGCCAGGGCCGGCTGCTGGCCGACCTGCCGATGAACGAGTTCATCGACCGCAACTCGCGCAGCTACGTCCGGCTGCGCTCCCCCCAGCCCGAGGCGCTGCTGGACGCCCTCGCCGCCGCCGGGATCACGGCCGTGGCGAGCGAGCGCGAGGAGGGCGTCTGGGAGGTGCCGGACGGCGACGCGGCGAAGATCGGCGAACTGGCGGCGGCCCGCGGCGTGGTGCTGCACGAGCTCAGTCCGCAACGGGCCTCCCTGGAGGAGGCGTTCATGCAGATGACCGCGAACGCGGTCGAGTACCACGCGGGAACGGAGATCTGACGATGGCCGGCGCGACGGCGGTGCTCACCTCCGAGTGGACGAAGGTCCGCACGGTCCGCTCGACCTATGTCACGCTCGTCCTCGCCTTCGTGGTGACGGTGGGCCTGGGTGCGGTGATCTCCGCGGTCACCGCTGCCCAGTGGAAGGACATGACGGCGCAGGAGCGGCTCAACTTCGACCCGACCTCCACCAGCTTCTCGGGCATCTTCCTGGGGCAGCTGGCCCTGCTCGTCTTCGGCGTGCTGGTCGTCGGCAACGAGTACAGCACCGGGATGATCCGGGTGTCGCTGGCCGCGGTCCCCCAGCGCGCGACGCTGCTGCTGTCCAAGACGGCCACGGTGCTGTGCTGCGTGCTGCCGGTCGCCCTGGCGACCGCCTTCGCGGCGTTCCTGCTGGGCCAGGCGCTGCTGGGCGACCACCGGACCACGCTCGGCGCGGACGGGGTGCTCAAGGCGGTCTTCGGGCTGGCGCTCTACATGACGCTGATGTCGCTGCTCTCGCTGGGCGTCGGCTTCATGCTGCGCAAACCGGTGCTCTCGCTCGGGCTGCTGATGCCCTTCTTCTTCCTGATCTCCCCGATCCTGAACGCGGTGCCCGGGGTCAAGAAGGTCGCGCGGTACTTCCCGGACCAGGCTGGCGGGCAGCTGGTGACGGTCCATCACCACACCGCGGCGCCGTACGGGTGGGGCGCGGCGCTCGGCATCGTCCTCGCGTGGACCGCGGCATGCCTGGTCGGCGGCTACCTGCTGCTGAAGCGCCGCGACGCCTGAGCCGCCCCAGCGGCGAGGGGAAGCTCAGTACTTGGGGCCCCGACCGCGCTGCAGATTGGCCGCCCGCCGCTCCCGGGCGTTCCAGCAGGCCGTGTGCCAGTGGCGGCGGTCGTCGACGCCGTGGCCGAACTCCGGCCAGGCCACCACGTGCCCCATGCCGGGCGGGATCTCCTGGTCGCACCCCGGGCAGCGGTAGCTCTTGCCGGCGTCCCCGGAGACCCGCCGTACCTGCCAGTCGTCGCCGCGGAAGCTCTCGGACCGCTGCAGGTACGAACCGCCGCCCCCCGAGCCGGAATTCGCACGGAGGTTCTTGCCGTCGCCCCCTCGGGGGCGACTGCGGCGAGGCGACATGACTCCCCCTCGGGATGCGGGATGATGGTTCCCGTCCAGCCTAGGGCACCGGGGTCGGCCCTCTACCACAAGGTCACGATCCGCACCAGGGCGCATCACGAAATGCCCCCGGTTTCAGGGACAACTTGGCTGTTCTGCTGTGCCATTGGCATAGGACATGAGTTACTCCGGTGTGAGGCGCGGGGGAGAAGTTTCCCGCGGTACCAAGGAGTTGATCCATGTCCGCCACGCAGGCCCCCGCCGGTCCTCTCCGCACTCCGGCCGGGCTTCCCCGCCTGCCGCGGTTGCCGCGGCAGACGCTGCTGCCGCGCCAGCGCGCGGAGGAGCAGTCGGAGCGGAAGCAGCAGGCGCTCGCCGTCGGAGCGTTCCTTCTCTCCGCCCAGTTCCCGGGCCAGGGCCACGCCGAGGCGCTCGACCGCACCGTGTCCACCACCGTCGCCGCCGAGCTGGCCGGGCTGGACAGCGTCTGGCTGGCGGAGCACCACTTCGTCCCCTACGGCACCTGCCCGTCGGCGACCACCCTCGCCGCCCTGCTGCTCGGGCGCACCCGGCAGATCCGGGTCGGTACGGCCGTCAGCGTGCTGCCCACGCAGCACCCGGTCGCGCTCGGCGAGCAGGCCGCGCTGCTGCACCTGACCTCCGGCGGACGGTTCACCCTGGGCGTCGGCCGCGGTGGTCCCTGGATCGACCTGGACGTCTTCGACGCGGGGCTGGAGGCCTTCGAGCACGGCTTCCCCGAGTCGCTGGACCTGCTGCTGCGCTGGCTGCGCTCCTCCCGCGTCGGCGCCGAGGGCGCCCGCTACCGCTTCCCCGAGGTCCCGGTGGTCCCCCGGGCCACCGAGACGCCGACGCCGCAGCGGTTCGCCGACACCCTGGCAGAGGGCCACGACGGACGCCGGGTCGGCGGCGGTCCGCCGGTGATCGTGGCCTGCACCTCCCTGGGCTCGGTGCGGCTGGCCGCCCAGCGCGGGCTGCCCATGCTGCTCGGCATGCACGCGGACGACGAGGAGAAGGCCGGCATGGTCGCCGCCTACCGGGCCGCCGCTCTGGAAGCAGGCCGCACCCCCGACCAGGTGGAGCGCGTCGAGGCGCAGCACGTCTCGGCCGGCGTCGCCCAGGTCGAGGACGGCTCCGCCACCGCCGCCCGACGCCGGCTGCTGCGCACGATGCCGGGCTTCTTCCAGTACGGCCTCGCCGCCCACCGCACCGTGGACGGGCGCGAGCGCCGGATGCGCGACCCGCAGGCGTACACCGAACTCCTCTGCGACCTGCATCCGGTGGGCACGGCGCGCACCTGCGCGGACCGGCTCGCCGCGACGGCCGAGCGCACCGGGATCCGGCGCTTCGCCCTGCTGGTGGAGGGCTCGGGCGATCGGGAGGCGACCCTGGAGAACGTCCGCCGGCTCGGCGGCGAGGTGCTGCCCCAGCTCTCGTGACCGCGGCTCCACCGGCCCGCCGGGCCCGCAGACGACGCCACCCTGCCGGTGGGTGCGGCTCACCAGCAGGGCGGAGGCGTGCGGAAGGTGACTTTGCGTCAGTTTCGGTGCTTACCGGCCGTGTTCGCCGGACGTGCGCGACGGCCGGCTCAGCAGTCGCGGAGCTCAGGGGACTGGTTGAGGAGCTGGGCACGGACGGAGGTGAACCGGGCGATCCGCTCCTCGGTGTTCGGCCCGGGAGCGAAGACGGCGACCCGGTGGCAGTTCTGGAACGCGAGGCGGACGCCGAAATGCCGCTCCAGCGAACCCCGGATCGCATCGCTGGCCAGGGCCCGCAGCAGCTGTCCGCGCTCGTGCTCGGAGGGCGGCGGCACCTGGTTGTCGGCAAAATCGGTGCCGTCCACCTGCTGCTGCGCCACCAGGGAACTGATCAGGTCCCAGGCGTATGGGAGGGAGGTGCGGACGCAGTCGACGAATTCCCTCTCGTCGACCTCGCCTCGTTCGGCCTTCTCCAACAGGGCCGGTGAGACGTCGAGCGACATGACTTCTCCTCTCGCGGGCCCGCGGACCGGACGGCCCGTGGGGTGGTGCGGGACGGCAGGACAGGGAAGGCCCGCGTGCTGGTGTTCGGGCCTACCCACAAGCGTCCCAGGGAAGTTGCTTTCCGGGAGCGGAATGTAGCAATCCCCTAACCGAATGTGTCGTTACTCACCGTAAGCCCGTACACACAGCGGCACCAGACCTCGCGCCCACCGCGTACGGGGTCAACGCCCCGGCGCGCCGGGGCGTTGCCCGCTCCCGGCAATCCGCACCGGATGGCCCTGGCCGGAGCATGGCAGCGACCGTCCGTCTCGTCGCGTCCGTGGCGCCGGGCCGGAGCATCTAGGGTGGAGCCCATGCGTCTCGTCATTGCCCGCTGCACGGTCGACTACGCCGGGCGGCTCACGGCCCATCTCCCCTCCGCCAAGCGGCTGCTGATCGTCAAGTCGGACGGCAGCGTCGCGGTCCACTCGGACGACCGCGCGTACAAGCCGCTCAACTGGATGTCGCCGCCGTGCGCGCTGAAGGAGGAGGACGGCAGGTGGACGGTGGAGAACAAGGCCGGCGAGAAGCTGATCATCACCCTGGAGGAGGTCCTCCTCGACGCCGAGCACGAGCTGGGCATCGACCCGGGACTCATCAAGGACGGCGTCGAGGCCCATCTGCAGGAGCTGCTCGCGGACCGCATGGAGGTGCTGGGCGAGGGCTGGAGCCTGATCCGCCGCGAGTACATGACGGCCATCGGCCCCGTGGACATCCTGTGCCGGGACGGGGAGGGGCGCACGGTGGCCATCGAGATCAAGCGGCGCGGGGAGATCGACGGCGTCGAGCAGCTGACGCGGTACCTCGAACTCCTCAACCGCGACCCGCTGTTGGCCCCGGTGCGGGGCGTGTTCGCGGCCCAGCAGATCAAGCCCCAGGCGCGGGTCCTGGCCACGGACCGCGGGATCGACTGCGTCGTCCTGGACTACGACGGCCTGCGCGGCATCGAGGACGACAAGCTCAAGCTGTTCTGACACCGTCCGGTTGCAGGCCCCGCCAGGGGCGCGAGGCTGTGGACCCGTGCGGCTCCGCCGCGTGGGCGCGAACAACGCCCCACTCGGGGAGGTCCGGTCCCAGCTACGGGACGAACCTCCCAGAGTGGTGTGTACTCGCGCAGTTCCTCGCGCCCCTGAAGGGGCTGCAACTTACTGTGAGCTGGAGGCAGTCACGGATCCGCTGGTCTGCGAAGGATCGGGACTGGGCGGCGGCGACGAGCTGGTGGCCGGCGCACTGGGAGCGGGGCTCGACGAACTCTTGGTGGGTGAACTCGTCGGCGGCTTCGACTTCGTGGGGGGCGGTGTCACCGGGCGGGATGTCACCGGCTGCGTGGCTGACGGGAAGCCCGCCGTGGGTGTGGACGCCGGGGCGGAGGTCGAGGAGCCCGTGCCCGCACCGCCGGCGGCACCGGCCGAGGACGCCGTCGCCGGGCCCGATGCCGACGGCGACGCGGAGGCCGAACCGGACGCGGACGCGGACGCGCTCGCCGTGGCCGTCGCCGAGACGGACGCGCTCGCGTCCGCCGGCGGGGTGCCGGTGTCGTCGGAGACCGACGACGGCGTGCTCGACGGGTTGACGTCACCGTCGTGCGCGGGGCTCCCGAAAGCGGAGACACCGAAGGCCACCGCCCCGCCCAGCGCGCCCATCAGGGCCACGCCCGCCACCGCCGTGGTGATCTGACGCCGCGTCGCCTTCTCCGTCGGGCGGCGGGCCAGCAGGCGCAGCGGGGACCGGGACGCGGCCGGCAGCGCGGCCGGCACCGGGGCTGCCTGCGAGGCCGCCGCCAAGGCCAGGACCGCCCGGCCGTTGGCCGTGCCCCGGGCGTCCCCGAGGGCCGCGCGCAGGGCGATGGACGCCTCCAGCTCCGCCCGGGCCCGGTCGCCGTTGCCGCAGGCGAGCAGCAGGACGCCCAGCTCGTGGTGGAACGCCGCCTCCTCGGCCACCAGTTGGGCCTCCCGGGCGGACTCCAGACCGAACCGCAGGGCCCGCTCCCAGGCGCCCCAGTGCAGGGCGAGCGCGAAGGAGGGCGCCGCTGCCTTGGCCAGCCTGACCACGTCCGTGTGGCGGCCCGCCTCCTGGTCGGTGCGCAGCACCGCCAGCAGCACCTCGGCCTCGTCGGCGATCTGACGCTCGGTCACCGACCCGTGGCCGGTCCACCAGGCGAAGTGCTCGGCCGCCCCGGGGATGCCGACCGCCGGGGCGACGGGCGGGCCGACGAGCCGGTGGTGGGCGCCGGCCGGAACCGCCAGTCCAGCCTCGACCAGCTCCTCCAGTGCCGCCTCCGCATGGCCCACGTCGATCAGCGCGGGCAGGTGCGGCGGGGCCGGGCACTCGCCGCCCAGGGCGACCGCCGCGCCGAGCACCGTGCGGGCCGGCTCGGTCAGGCCGCGGGCGATGCGTTCCGCCGGGGCCGCGCTCTCGGCCACCGAAGGCAGCGGCACCGGGTCCTCGTCCGGCTCGGCGAGGCCGTTGGCCAAGGCGTCGATGGCGAGTTCACGGTGCCGCAGCAGTGCGGCGGCCTGGACGAAGCGCAGCGGCAGGCCCTCCGACTCGAACCACAGGTCCACCGCCCAGGCCCGCTCGGACTCGTCCAGCGAGCGGCCGGCGAGCCGGGAGACCAGGGCCAGGCTGCCGGCCCGGCTCAGACCCTCCAGCCGCAGCTCGACCACCTCGGCCGAGGGGGCGGGCAGGTCCGGGGTCACCGCGAGCAGGAAGGCGCAGCCGGGGGCGGCCGCCAGCAGCTCGTCGAGCTGGTCGCCGCCGAACTCCAGGTCGTCGACGACCACCTGGAGCCGCAGCGGCCGCAGCAGCTCGCGCAGGCGGGCCGGGTCGGGCCGGTAGGGGCTGTCGGTCCGGTGGGTGGCGGCGAAGAGCTCCTGGAGCAGCTCGCCCGGGCCGCGCCGGTGTCCGCTGAGCCGGACCGCGTCCGGCGCGGCGGCCACCCCGAGGACGGCGCTGCGTCCGCTGCCGTGCGGGCCGACCAGCCGCACGGAGCGGCCCTGCTGCAGCAACTCCCGCGCGCGGGCGCACACTTCCTCGCGCTCGAGCAGCGTCGCGCCGCTGCTGCGGCGTCCGTCGTCGGGCCGTTCGAGCGGCCGCGGCTGCGGTTCCCGCTCGGCCGGGATCGGCTGGGCGGTGGTGCCGTGCGGGGCGTTGACCGCGAGGAGCAGGCGGCCGGCCACGACCTCGCCGGTGCGTCCCCGGTCCGTGCTCTCGGCCGTGGGCTCGGGCACGGCAGGCACGGGGGCGTGGTTGCCGCGTATCGCGGGGAGGTTGTTCATGGTCCTCTTCCAGGGCCCGGCCGTGGGCGCGCAGGGCGCAGTGCTGGGTCATTCTCCGTTACGGGAGTGACTCACGGGTAGAAAGGACCGCAATCTTTCACAGGACCGTTATTCGACGGCCACCGCGGGCGTCGGCTGGGCACTGGGCGCGTAGCTCTCGATGGCGAGGATGCGGTGCAGCCGGGTGGCCACCAGCAGCCGCTGCAGCTGGATCGGGACGCCTCGCAGCACCAGCCGGCGCCCGCTGCGGCCGGCCCGGCGGTGGGTGCCCATGATGACGCCGAGCCCCGTGGCGTCCCAGGAGGTGAGCCCGCCCAGGTCGAGCACCAGGTCCCCCTCGCCCGCGTCCACCGCGCGGTGCAGCACGGAACGGGCGTCCGCCGCCGAGCGCACATCGAGGCAGCCGTCGATGGCGAGGTGGGCGTGATCACCCCTGATCCGCATGCTGTTCTCCCCAAGTCGGACATGAGGCCCGCCAGGCGGCAGACGAAAAGAATGCTTTCCTCATCTGACGCGGCAGCCTGTGCTCAAGTTGCTGGCCACGGCCGAATCGACAGCCGAATTCACCCGTCCGGGTGAGCAACTACGGTCCCACACCGAACATCTGACGGAGCGTCTGCTACGCGTCCCCGTCCCGACCCGTGTCCCTCACACCGGGGCCCGGGAGACCGGCCCCGACAGCGGCAAAGGTGCAGATGTCCACGGTGGTGTCCTCTTCTCGTCGCACGCGGGATCGCCGCGTTGCTGCGCCCGCGCCGAATCTATCGTCCAGCGGGCCCAAAAGGCTGCCCCGCGCCACGGTGATAGCGCTCACGTCGCGTACCGGGGACGTGTGAGGAGGAACCACACCGCCGCCCCGGCAGTGACCTCGGCCACACCCAAGTCGTCGTCGGCCGCCGGGAACAGACGATCCTTCAGCGAGCGGCCGCCCCCGTCACCTGGCGTCGGTCTCCCGGCGGATGTCCGCGCCGAGGGCGGTCAGCTGCTGCTCGAAACCGGCGTAGCCGCGGTCGATGTGATGGATCTCGTCGACCGTCGTGTAGCCGTCGGCGACCAGGCCCGCCAGCACCAGGCCGGCGCCCGCACGCACGTCCGAGGCCTGGACGGGAGCGCCGGAGAGACGTTCCTTCCCGCGCACCACGGCGTGGTGGCCGTCCGTCCGCACGTCCGCCCCCAGGCGGGCCAGCTCCTGCAGGAAGACGAAGCGGGCCTCGAAGATGTTCTCCGTGATCATCGCCGTCCCCTCCGCCATCGCGTTCATCGCGGCGAACTGGGGCTGCAGGTCGGTCGCGAAGCCCGGGTACGGCAGGGTGACCACGTCCACCGCCCGCGGCCGACGGTCCATCACCACCCGGAAGCCGTCCGGCTCCACGGTTACCAGGGCGCCCGCGGCGGACAGCTTGTCCAGCGCGATCCGCAGATGCTCCGCGCGGGCGTGGCGGACCAGGACGTCGCCCTGCGTCATCGCCGCGGCGACACCGAAGGTCCCGGCCACGATGCGGTCGGGCAGCGTCTCGTAGGCGACCGGGGAGAGCGAGTCGACGCCCTGCACCTCGATGGTCGACGAGCCGGCCCCGCCGATCTTCGCGCCCATGGACTCCAGCATCTGGCACAGGTCGACGATCTCCGGCTCGCGCGCCGCGTTGTCGATGACGCTGCTGCCCTCGGCGAGGACGGCGGCCATCAGGATGTTCTCGGTCGCGCCCACGGACGGGAAGTCGAGTTCGATCTGAGCACCCGTCAGCCCCCGCGGGGCGGTGGCGACGAGGAAGCCGTGCTCGGTGGTGATCTCGGCGCCGAGCCGGGTGAGCCCGTCGATGTGCATGTCCAGACCGCGCGAGCCGATGGCGTCACCGCCGGGCCGGGCCACCCGGACGGTGCCGCAGCGGGCCAGCAGCGGGCCCAGCACGGCGATGGAGGCGCGGAAGCGGCGGACCAGGTCGTAGTCGGCCTCGTGCCCGGGCTCGGCGGGGACGTCGACGACCGCGGTGCCAATGTGCTCGTCCGGGAGCGCGGACCACCGGAGGTCGACCGTGCAGCCCATCCGCCGCAGCAGTTCCGCCATGATCTCGACGTCGAGGATGCGGGGCAGGTTGCCGATCTCGAAGCGCCCCTCGGCGAGCAGCACCGCCGCCATGAGTTTCAGCGCGCTGTTCTTCGCACCCGGCACACGCACCTGACCGGCAAGCCGTGCACCGCCGCCCACCCGGAACCGTTCGCTCATGGTTGAGCATCGTACGTGGCACCGGAGCGCGCTCTCCCCCATCCGCCCAGCCACAGGGGCACCAGGAGCACGCCTGCGGCGATGCCGGTGACGGCGACCGCCCAGTCCAGGCTCGTCATGACCAGCGCGGCGACGGCGCAGCCGAGGACGGCGAAGCTCGCCACCAGCCCGACGCGCCAGGCGACCCGCGGCCGGGCGAAGCGCCCCACTTCGTACAGGAGCACGGCGAACAGCAGCGCGACCGCCAACAGCCGCCCCAGGAAGGCGTTCTCGACGAGGGCGGCGGCGCCGAGCAGGACGGACGCCCCGGGCCGGGCGTGTCGGGAGAAGACCAGCGCGGCGCTGACGAGCAGGGCGGGAAGGGCGATCGGCCACGCGAGCCAGCCGGGGTACCAGCCGAGCCCCAACTGCACCGCGCCGAGCACCAGACCGGCTCCGGCGATCGCGGCATCCGCCGCCCATCCACGCACGGATCCCATATCAGCACAGAACGGCCGGGCAACCCCCCAGGGGCGCGAGGACACTGCGCGAGCAACACACCATCCACGGAGGTTCGTCCCTGACGGCAGGCCGGACCTCTGTGCGTGGTGTGTTGCTCGCGGTGGGGGCACCTCCCGCCGAGGGCCCCCGGCCGAAGGCTGGGGGAGGGTGGGGGACCCTCGCGCCCCTGACGGGCCTGCGACCCCCTAGCGGTTCTCGCCGGGGACCCAGAGGACGTCGCCGACGGACTTGTTCGCCGTGCGGGCCAGGATGAACAGCAGGTCCGAGAGCCGGTTCAGGTACTTCGCCGTCAGCGGGTTGACGCTCTCGCCGTACTCCTCGATCGCCGCCCACGTGCTCCGCTCCGCGCGGCGCACGACCGTGCAGGCGACGTGGAGGTACGCCGCCCCCGGCGTCCCCCCGGGCAGGATGAAGGACCGGAGCTTCTCCAGGGTCTCGTTGAACCGGTCGCAGTCCGCCTCCAACCGGTCCACGTAGGACTCCAGCACCCGCAGCGGCGGGTACTTCGGGTCCTCCACGACCGGCGTGGCCAGGTCCGCGCCCACGTCGAAGAGGTCGTTCTGAACCCGCGTCAGCACCTCCACCACGTCCGGCTCAAGGCCCCCGCAGGCGATGGCGACGCCGATCGCCGCGTTCGCCTCGTTGGCGTCCGCGTACGCGGCCAGCCGCGGGTCCGTCTTCCGGGTACGGCTCATGTCGCCCAGCGCGGTGGTGCCGTCGTCGCCGGTGCGGGTGTAGATGCGGGTGAGGTTGACCATGGCCGCAGCCTAGAAGAGCCCCCGCCCCCGGTCGAGCGGCAGGCAGTGAGGCTCAGGCCACGTCGGGCTCAGGCCAGGTCGTGGGCTCAGGCAACGTCGGGGCTCAGGCAACGTCGGGGGCTCAGGCCACGTTGACCCGCTGGCCGGGCGGCGCGGCCTCCAGCCAGGCCAGAAAGCCCGTCAGGGCGTCCTCGCTCATGGCGAGTTCGAGGGGCTTGCCGTCGTGCAGGCAGACCAGCACCACCGCGCCGGAGAGGAGCGCCAGCTCCTCCTGACCCTCGGGGCTGCGTCGCTCGACGACCTCGATCAGGGAGCGTTCCAGCACCCGGCGCGGACGCGGCGAGTAGGAGAAGACGCGGAACCACTCCACCGCGTCGTGGTTGTAGCGGGCGATCCCGAAGATCCAGCCCTTGCCCTTGGCCCGGGTCGCGCGGGCCTGGCCGGGCTCCCCCGGGTGGAGCCGGGCGGAGCAGTCGAAGGTGCCGCCCGGGCGCTGGATCAAGCGCCGCCGGACGGCGAAGGCGCCGAGGCCGGCCAGGCCGACCGCCAGCACCGCGATGACGACGACCACCGCGAGTACCATGCCCGGCTCCCTCCTCGACGGCCCGTCCCTGAGCCGCGCGTCTGGCTATGCAGCAGTCCCGGGGTGACGTTTCACCCCGGGACTGCGTGGTTCTCGGTCCGCCTCAGCGGCCGGTCGCGGCGATCAGCCGGACCTCCGCGCGGCGGGCCGCCGCTGCCTCGGACTCGGCCTTGGCCGACGCCAGGGCGCGCTCGGCACGCTCGACGTCGATCTCGTCGGCCAGCTCCGCGACCTCGGCGAGGATCGACAGCTTGTTGTCCGCGAAGGACAGGAAGCCGCCGTGCACCGCGGCGACCACCGTGGTGCCGTCCGCCTGACGGATCGTCACCGGCTGGGTCTCCATGGTGCCCAGGATCGGGGTGTGCCCCGGCTGGATGCCGATGTCACCGCCACCGGTACGGGCAAGGACGATCGCGGCCTCGCCCGACCAGACCTTGCGGTCGGCCGCGACCAGCTCGACGTGCAGCTCAGCCACTGTGGGGCTCCTCGGTCAGTTCGCCCCCACCGCAACACGGAAACGGTGGAGGTTCGGAAAAGAATAACGGGTGGAGAAGGGGCGGTCCCAACGGCCCCGCGGGGACCGCCCCTTTCCAGTCGAACTACTACTTGTTGAGCAGCTCGTGGGCGTTGCGCTCGAGGTCGTCGATGCCACCGCACATGAAGAACGCCTGCTCGGGCACGTGGTCGTACTTGCCGTCCGCGATCGCGTTGAACGCGTCGATCGTCTCGGACAGCGGGACGGTCGAACCCTCGACACCGGTGAACTGCTTGGCCACGTAGGTGTTCTGGGAGAGGAAGCGCTCGATGCGGCGGGCCCGCTGCACCGTGATCTTGTCCTCTTCCGAGAGCTCGTCCATACCGAGGATGGCGATGATGTCCTGGAGGTCCTTGTACTTCTGCAGGATCCCCTTGACACGGACGGCCGTGTCGTAGTGGTTCGCGGAGATGTAGCGCGGGTCCAGGATCCGGGACGTGGAGTCCAGCGGGTCCACGGCCGGGTAGATGCCCTTCTCCGAGATCGGACGGGAGAGAACCGTCGTCGCGTCGAGGTGGGCGAAGGTGGTGGCCGGGGCCGGGTCGGTCAGGTCGTCGGCGGGGACGTAGATCGCCTGCATCGAGGTGATCGAGTGACCGCGGGTCGAGGTGATGCGCTCCTGCAGGAGGCCCATCTCGTCGGCCAGGTTCGGCTGGTAGCCCACCGCGGAGGGCATGCGGCCGAGCAGGGTCGACACCTCGGAACCGGCCTGGGTGAACCGGAAGATGTTGTCGATGAAGAGGAGCACGTCCTGCTGCTGCACATCGCGGAAGTACTCCGCCATGGTCAGCGCCGACAGGGCGACGCGGAGACGGGTGCCCGGGGGCTCGTCCATCTGGCCGAAGACCAGCGCGGTCTTGTCCAGAACGCCGGAGTCGATCATCTCGTGGATGAGGTCGTTGCCCTCACGGGTGCGCTCGCCGACGCCGGCGAACACCGACACACCACCGAAGTTCTCGGCGACGCGGTAGATCATCTCCTGGATCAGCACGGTCTTGCCGACACCGGCACCACCGAACAGACCGATCTTGCCACCCTGCACGTACGGGGTGAGCAGGTCGATGACCTTGATGCCGGTCTCGAACATCTCGGTCTTGGACTCGAGCTGGTCGAAGTTGGGCGCCTTGCGGTGGATCGGCCAGCGCTCGGTGACCTGGGCGTTGAACTCGGCCCGGTCGACGTTGAGGACCTCGCCGAGGGCGTTGAAGACCTTGCCCTTGGTGATGTCGCCGACCGGCACCGAGATCGCGGCACCGGTGTCGGTGACCGCGGCACCGCGGGTCAGACCGTCGGTGGGCTGCATCGAGATCGTCTTGACGACGCCCTCGCCCAGGTGCTGCGCGACCTCGAGGGTCAGCGTCTTCTTGCCGGTGCCGTCCGGCGCGTCGACCTCGACGTGCAGCGCGTTGAACAGGTCCGGCATGGCGTCGACGGGGAACTCCACGTCGACGACCGGGCCGATGACCCGCGCGACGCGGCCCGTCGCCGTGGCCGTCTCTACAGTGGCAGTCATGTGTCAGTCACTCCCCGCGTTCGCGTCGGCCAGAGCGCTAGCGCCACCGACGATCTCGCTGATTTCCTGGGTGATCTCGGCCTGACGGGCCGAGTTGGCAAGCCGCGAAAGCGACTTGATGAGCTCTCCGGCGTTGTCGGTCGCGCTCTTCATCGCGCGGCGGCGGGCGGCGTGCTCGGAGGCGGCCGACTGCAGCAGCGCGTTGTAGATGCGGGACTCCACGTACCGGGGAAGCAGTGCGTCCAGCACGGCCTCCGCGGAGGGCTCGAAGTCGTAGAGCGGGAAGGGTCCCTGCTCCTTGGCGTTGGCCTCGGTCTCCTCCAGGCTCAGCGGAAGCAGGCGCGCCTCCACCGGGTTCTGGGTGAGCATCGAGACGAACTCGGTGTACACGATGTGGAGCTCGTCCACACCACCGTCCGCCGTCTCCGTCACGAAGGCGTCGATCAGCGCCGCCGCCGCGTCCTTGGCGTCCTGGTAGGTGGGACGGTCGGTGAAACCGACCCACGAACCCTTGAACTCCCGGTTGCGGAAGCCGTAGTAGGCCACGCCCTTACGGCCGACGATGTACGTGTCGACCGTCTTGCCCTCGGACTCCAGCTTGGCGGTCAGCCGCTCCGCCGCCTTGATGGCGTTGGAGGAGTAACCGCCGGCCAGGCCGCGGTCCGCCGTGATCAGCAGCACGGCGGCACGCGTGGCGTGTTCCGGCTCCTGCGTCAGCGGGTGCTTGGCGTTGGACCGCGTCGCGACAGCGGTCACCGCTCGGGTGAGCTCCGTCGCGTACGGGGAGGAGGCGGCCACCGCGCGCTGCGCCTTCATGATGCGCGACGCGGAGATCATCTCCATCGCCTTGGTGATCTTCTTCGTCGCGGTGACAGAGCGGATCCGGCGCTTGTAGACCCGAAGCTGTGCTCCCATGGGTCGTTACCGTCCTTTCCGGCTCAGTCAGGCGTTCTCGCCCAGCAGCTCACCGGAGGAGGTGGTGAACTCGCTCTTGAAGGAGGCGATCGCGCTCTTGAGGGAGTCGATCGTGCCGTCCTCGAGCTTCTGGGTCTCGACGATGGTGGTGAGGATGCCCTTGTGCTCGCGGCGCAGGTAGTCCAGGAACTCGCGCTCGAACTTGCGGATGTCCGTGACCGGGACGTCGTCCAGCTGGCCGGTGGTGCCGGCCCAGATGGAGACGACCTGCTCCTCGACCGGGAACGGCTGGTACTGACCCTGCTTCAGCAGCTCGACCAGGCGGGCACCGCGCTCCAGCTGGGCCTTGGAGGCCGAGTCCAGGTCGGAGGAGAAGGCCGCGAAGGCCTCCAGCTCGCGGTACTGGGCCAGGTCCAGACGCAGGCGGCCGGCCACCGACTTCATGGCCTTGATCTGGGCGGAGCCACCGACGCGGGAGACCGAGATACCGACGTTCACGGCCGGGCGGATGCCGGCGTTGAACAGGTCGGACTCCAGGAAGCACTGGCCGTCGGTGATGGAGATGACGTTGGTCGGGATGTACGCCGAGACGTCGTTGGCCTTGGTCTCGATGATCGGCAGACCGGTCATCGAGCCCGCGCCCAGCTCGTCGGAGAGCTTGGCGCAGCGCTCCAGCAGGCGGGAGTGCAGGTAGAAGACGTCACCCGGGTAGGCCTCGCGGCCCGGCGGACGACGCAGCAGCAGGGAGACGGCGCGGTAGGCCTCGGCCTGCTTCGACAGGTCGTCGAAGATGATCAGGACGTGCTTGCCGTCGTACATCCACTCCTGGCCGATGGCCGAACCGGTGTACGGGGCAAGGTACTTGAAGCCGGCCGGGTCGGACGCGGGGGCGGCCACGATGGTCGTGTACTCGAGCGCACCGGCCTCCTCCAGCGCACCGCGCACGGAGGCGATGGTGGAGCCCTTCTGGCCGACGGCGACGTAGATGCAGCGGACCTGCTTCTTCGGGTCGCCGGAACGCCAGTTGTCGCGCTGGTTGATGATCGCGTCGATCGCCACCGCGGTCTTGCCGGTCTGGCGGTCGCCGATGATCAGCTGACGCTGGCCGCGACCGATCGGGGTCATCGCGTCGATGGCCTTGATGCCGGTCTGCAGCGGCTCGTGCACCGACTTGCGGACCATGACGCCGGGAGCCTGCAGCTCCAGGGCGCGGCGGCCGCTGGTCTCGATCTCGCCCAGGCCGTCGATCGGGTTGCCGAGCGGGTCCACGACGCGGCCGAGGTAGCCCTCGCCGACCGGGACCGACAGCACCTCGCCGGTGCGGCGGACCGTCTGGCCCTCCTCGATGCCGCCGAACTCACCGAGCACGACGACACCGATCTCGCGGGTGTCGAGGTTCAGCGCGAGGCCGAGCGTGCCGTCCTCGAACTTCAGCAGCTCGTTGGCCATGACCGAGGGGAGGCCCTCGACCTTGGCAATGCCGTCCGCGGTGTACGTGACAGTGCCGACCTCTTCACGCGAGGCGGCGTCCGGCTGGTACGACTGGACGAAGGAGTCCAGCGCGTCCCGGATCTCCTCCGGCCGGATCGTGAGCTCCGCCATGGGGGTTCCCTGCTCTCCTAGTTGCGATCCTCGGCCCGCCCGTGGAGGGCCGCAAGTATTCGACTCTCGGTCAGTTCCCGTGAGGGGATTGACCGTCCTCTTCTGTTACCGACCGAGGGTCGGATGCTGCTCGGGCGTCAGCCCGCAAGGCCCTGTCGGGCCGTGTCGAGACGACCGGCGATGGTTCCCTCGATGACCTCGTCGCCCACCTGGACCCGGACACCGCCGAGGACCGAGGGGTCCACGTCGATGTTCAGGTGGACCTGACGGCCCACCAGCTTGGCCAGGTTGCTGCTGAGGCGCTCCTTCTGGGCGTCCGAGAGCGGCACCGCCGTGGTCACCAGGGCGACCACCCGGTTGCGCCGGCTCGCGGCCAGCCGGGAGAACTCCTCGAGGCCACCTTCCAGGCTACGGCCACGCGGCTGGGTCACCAGGGAGGTGATCAGCGCGATGGTCGGCGCCTTCGCCTTGCCGTCGAGCAGGCGCTGGACCAGCGCGGTCTTCGCCTCGGCGGACGCGGCCTGGTCGGTCAGCGCCGAGCGGAGCTCGATGCTGCCGGCGACCACGCGGCCGAAGCGGAACAGCTCGTCCTCGACCTCGTCCAGCTCACCGGCCCGGTCGGCCTTGATGATCTGCGCGAGGGCGGCCAACTGCTCGGTGGCGTCCGCCAGTTCGCGCGAGGCGGACCAGCGGGTGCGGACCATGCCGGACACCAGGTCGAGCGCGTCCGCGCCGATCTTCCCGCCCAGCAGCCGGTTGACCAGCTCCGCCTTCTGCTCCCCCGGCTGGGCCGGGTCGGTGAGGAGCCGGCGCAGACCGCTCTCGCGGTCCAGCAGTGCGGTCACGGCCAGCAGGTCACCGGCGAACGCGGAGAGGTCGACCGACGCGTTGTCGGTCAGCGCCTCCAGACGCTCGCGGGCCGCGGCGTTCGACTGACGGGTCGCGCTGCTCACTTGGCAGCACCCGCCGACTCGTTGGCCTTCGCCTCGAGCTCGTCGAGGAACCGGTCGATGATCCGGCTCTGCCGGGCGTGGTCCTCGAGGGACTCGCCCACGACGCGGCCGGCCAGGTCGGTGGCGATGCGGCCGACGTCCTGGCGCAGGGCCGTGGTCACCTGGCGGCGGTCGGCCTCGATCTGCGCGTGACCGGCGGCGATGATGGCCTCGCGCTGACGCTGGCCCTCCTCGCGCATCTCCGCGATGATCGCGGCACCCTGCTCACGCGCGTGCTCGGTGATCCGAGACGCCTCGTGACGGGCCTCCGCGAGCTGGGCCTTGTACTCCTCCAGCGTCCGGTTGGCCTCGGCCTGAGCCTCGGCCGCCCGCTCCAGGCCACCCTCGATCGCATCGCGCCGCTCTTCCAGAGTCTTCTGGATGTTGGGCAGGAGCTTCTTCCCGAGGACGCCGAAGACGATGAAGAAGGCGATCAGGCCGATGATGAGTTCCGGCGTGGCGGGCAGCAGCGGGTTCTGCGGCGCCTCCTCAGCCAACAACTGCGTCAGCATGATTGAACCTTTCGTCGAGCGTGGCTACTGGGGCCGTCTCAGGCGCTGAAGATGAAGGGGACGACCAGGCCGAGGAGCGCGAGCACCTCACAGAGGGCGAAGCCCAGGAACATGTTCTGGCGGATGATCGGCATGGCCTCGGGCTGGCGGGCCATGGCCTCGATGGAGTGGCCGAAGACCAGACCGATACCGACACCCGGGCCGATGGCGGCCAGACCGTAGGCGACAGCGCCCAGGTTGCCCTTGACGCCGGTGGAGGCAGCGAGGTCAATCGCCGAGTGGAGGGTCGACATTCTTCTGTCTTCCTTCTTGTGATCGATCCGATGGGGGGCTTCCCAGCGGAAGTCTTGGTGGTGGGCGGTGGGTCGGTGACGCCGGTGGGTCAGTGACCCTCTTCGAGCGCTCCGCTGATGTAGAGCGAGGCGAGGAGCGTGAAGATGTACGCCTGCAGGAACTGGATCAGCACCTCGAAGGCGGTCATGCCGATCGCCAGGACGAAGGATCCACCGGAGGCGATGGTCAGCGCCGAGGGCGACAGCAGGTACCAGGCACCCACGCTGAACATCACGATCAGCATGTGGCCGGCGAACATGTTGGCCCACAGTCGGACGGCCAGGGTGAACGGCCGGGTGATGACGTTCTGCAGGAACTCCAGGACGACGATCAGCGGCACCAGGAACTTCGGCAGGCCCTGCATGTAGGTCAGGTGCTTCCAACCGCCCACGAAGCCATGCGTCTTGAAGGTGAGGTACATGTACGTGATCCACACCAGCAGCGCCAGGGCGACCGGGTACGCGAACCGCGACGCGACCGGGAACTGGGCGAAGGGGATGATCGACATGATGTTCATGATCCACACGAAGAAGAACAGGCTCGTGAGGAACGGAACGTACTTGTCGCCCTTCTTGCCGATCACCTCACGCGCGATGCCGCGGGAGATGAAGTTGTAGCCGATCTCGCCGACCAGCTGCAGCTTGCCGGGGACCAGCTTGGGCTTGGCGAACGCGGCCCAGAAGAAGCCGACCACCAGCAGCATGCAGATGATCGCCAGCAGCATCGGCTTGGTGAAGTCGAAGCTGCCGATCGAGAAGATCGGCTTGAAGTTGAAGGAGTTCAGACCCGGAGCCGGGAAACCACAGCCCTTATCGGTGATGTGGCAACTCTCAGCCAGTGTGATGGCGGGGTTACTCACCCGAGACTCCTTCGTCGTGAAGCATCTGAACTGCGACCTTGGGTGTCGGCGCGGCGGTCACCGCCGCGCGGCGGCACTGGGATTGGGAGGAGGCGGGGCCGCGCGAATCGCGCACAGCGCACCGGATTCCGGACGATAGCAGATGGCTTGGCACTGCCTTTACCCGGGGCTTACGACTCATCGCGCGGACCGGGATCCACGTAGAGGGTCTTGCTGCGAAGCGTGTAGTAGACCTGGCCGCCGACCCAGGCCAGCAGCGTGGCCAGGAGCGAGAAGCCGAAGGCGCGGCCGTTGAACAGGCTGGTGTGCCGGAAGGCGATGATGAAGACGCCGCCGAGCAGCATCTGCACCGCGTAGACCAGGAGGCCCGCCATCAGCACGGTCTGCGGCCGGTCCCGGGTCAGGCGCATCAGCGCCCAGAAGCCCAGACCGAAGATCACGAACACCACGGCCAGTGCCACCAGGGCGCCGACCAGTCCCTTGCCGCCGGCGAGAACGCCGCTGAGCACCAGCGCGAGGACCCCGACAGGCGCGGCCCAGAGGGCGGCTCCGCGGAGGATCCGGGCGTCGTTGGACAGCATTGTCGTCAACTCCGGCACAGTGAGGGGGCATTGCAAGTGATGAGGAGAAGAGATGTGGGCCTCGGGACCGGTCTCCCCTAGGGTCTTTCGGCACATCTCCTGATGTCGTGAACGGTATCACAAGCTATTTGGTGGAGTCTTTACCATCAGCGTGTGCTCCTTGACACAAGCAGGCTTTACCTGTCGTTGTGTCCGGATACGCCCGAATGACGACCCGACGGGGTGGCCCCGCTGCCGATCTTGCGGAGCAGGTCTTCATCCGCGCTGGACAGGGAGTTTGCCGCTTCCTCGATCTTCTTTACCGTTTCATCGGTAAGAACTTCCCTTACCTTTGCCGTCCGCCGGTAGCGCGGCGGCAGGAATCGCTGCGTCAACTCCGGGAAGTGCGGCTGGAATCGGGGCATGAGCAGCAGGGCGATGCCGAGCACGCACAGGCCCATGGCGACGCGCACCGCGATCGCGGCGGTGTTCTGGACGGCGAAGGCGACGGTACCGAAGGCCAGCAGGGCCGCCCAGAAGTACATGATCAGTACGGCCCGGCTGTGCGAGTGGCCGAGGTGGAGCAGCCGGTGGTGCAGGTGCTGCTTGTCCGCCGCGAACGGGGACTTGCCGGCCCAGGTGCGCCGGACGACGGCCAGCAGCAGGTCCGCGAGCGGGATGGCCAGGACCGTCAGCGGCAGGAGTATCGGGATGTAGACGGGGACCATCGCGCGGGTGGCCAGGGTCTGCGACTGGTTGTTCAGGCTGGTGATCACGTCGGGGTCGACCCGGCCGGTGATCGAGATCATGCAGACGGAGAGGATCAGCCCGATCGTCATGGAGCCCGAGTCGCCCATGAAGATCCGTGCGGGATGGAAGTTGTGCGGCAGGAACCCCAGGCACATGCCCACCAGCACCACCGCGAACAGCGCGGCGGGGGCCGCGTCCGGCACCGAGTAGCCGTACCAGAGCCGATAGGCGTAGACGAAGAACGCGCAACCGGCGATGCAGACCATGCCGGCGGCCAGGCCGTCCAGTCCGTCGATGAAGTTGACGGCGTTGACGCTTATGACGACCAGCAGCACGGTGACGACCGTGCCCCACATCTGCGGCATCACGACCGTGCCGATGCCCGGGACGGGCAGCCAGAGCACGGTCATGCCCTTGTAGACCATGACACCGGCGGCGACCATCTGGCCGCCCAGCTTGACCAGGGCGTCCACGCCCCACTTGTCGTCCAGCACGCCGATGATCCACATGATCGACGCCCCGGCCACCAGCGCCTTGACGTCGAAGCCGCCGTTGGAGAAGACGGTCTGACTCAGCCGGTTGAGATGGTCCGCGGTGATCAGGCCCGCGCACAGGCCGCCGAACATGGCGATCCCGCCGAGACGCGGGGTGGGCTCGCGGTGGACGTCGCGGTCGCGGATCGGGGGCATGGCGCCGGCGATGATCGCGAACTTCCGCACCGGCCCCGTCAGCAGGTAGGTGACCGCCGCAGTCACGCAGAGCGTCAGCAGGAGCTCACGCATCAGAGTCCTCCTGTTTCCGCATGCGACACCTCCGTGACTCCGGCAGAGCATAGCCGCCGGAGGTGTGCGCGGGCCGAGTCAGGGGTGTCACGGGCACACCCTAGTCAGAAGGACGCCGACTCCCCGCATTGCGGTTTTGTCGACTGAGCGAGTTCCCGGATCTCGCCGGCCGCGCCGCGGTCTCCGCGGGCGATCCGTCCGATCAGGCGGGCCACGTGCTCCAGTTCGGGTTCGCGCAGCCCCTGGCTGGTGGTCCAGGCCGTGCCCATCCGCAGCCCTGCCGCCTCGGAGGGCGGCGTCGGCGCGAAGGGGACGGCACAGCGCCCCAGCAGCAGCCCCGCCTCCTCTGCGCGCAGCTCCAGTTCACGCCCCGTCAGCCCGGTGGCCTCGGCGTCCACGGTGACCAGGTGGGTGTCCGTGCCGCCGGTGAGTGGCCGGAACCCCTCCGCGGCGAGGCCCTCGGCGAGCACCTGGGCGTTGGCGACGCACTGGGCCGCGTAGTCGCCGAAGGCGGGACGGTCGGCCTGACCGAAAATGTACGCCTTGGCCGCGAGCTGGTTCACCATCGGGCCGCCCTGCACGAAGGGGAACACGGCCCGGTCGATGCGTTCGGCCAACTCCCTTGTGCAGAGCAGGAATCCACCACGCGGACCGCCGAGCAGCTTGTGGCTGACGCCGACCACGACGTCCGCGTGCGGGACCGGGGACGCGATCAGCCCGGCGGCCGAGAGCCCGAGGGTCTGCGCGGCGTCGGCGACGAGGAAGGCGCCGACCTCGTCCGCGATCTCCCGGAAGGCGGCCCAGTCGATCGCCCGGGGGTAGGCGATGGCCCCCGCGAGCAGCACCTTCGGGCGGTGCGCCCGGGCCAGGTCGCGGACCTGGTCCAGGTCGATCCGCCCGTCCGCGCGGCGGACGCCGTAGCCGGCGACGTCGAACCAGCGGCCGGAGAAGTTGGCGGCGGAGCCGGAGGTGAGATGGCCCCCGTGCGCGACGGACATGGCGAGGACGGAGTCGCCCGGCTTCAGCAGGGCCGCGGCGGCGGCGAGCAGGGCGACGCTGCCGGAGTAGGGCTGGACGTTGGCGTGCACGGCCCCGAAGAGCGCCTCCGCGCGCCGGGCGGCGAGCTCCTCGACCGCGTCGGCGGGGCCGCAGCCGGTGTGGTGCCGGCGGCCGGGGTAGCCCTCGGCGTACTTCTCCGCGAAGGCGGAGCCGAGGAGCTGGTGCACGGCGGGAGCCATCACGTTCTCCCCCGCGAGCAGGTTGAGGCAGTCGCGCTGCCGCCCGCGTTCGGCGTCGAGCAGCCTGCCCAACGCCTCGTCGACCGCCCATGCCCTCGGAGTACCGGATTCCACGATCGTTGCCATCGCCACGCCTCCGCGCCCGCTCAGGCCCCCGAGGTCACCATAAGCGCCCACAGCCGGTTGCACCCGCCAGGGACGCGGGGCGGTGGCCGATTCGCGGCTCCGCCGCGCGGGCGCGAACACGAACCACCAGCCGGCCAGGGGCGCGAGGAACTGCGCGACCGGCCCACCACTCACGGAGGTTCGGCTCACAGACGGGGACGGACCTCCGCGGGTGGTGAGTCGGCGCCCGCGCGGCGGAGCTGCCGGGTTGCTCGTCGTCGCGCGGTCGGCTCACGCCCCCGAGTGGGCGTCTCGCCGGACTCCTGTCAGGGCGGTGACGACGGGGTCGAGGGCGGAGAAGATCTCCTCGCCGCAGCTGCGGAAGATGCCCAGGGGGGCGCCGTACGGGTCCTCCACCTCGTCGGCCTCGGGCGACGACGCGAGCAGCCAGCCGCGCAGCGCCGCCGCCGCGCGGACCAGGGCGCGGGCGCGTTCCGCGATGTCGCCGGGGCGCAGGCCGGCCTCCGGCAGCGTCGCCGGGTCTATGGCCCGGACCAGCCGGGTGAACTCCTTCAGGGTGAACGTCCGCAGCCCGGCCGCGTGGCCCATCGAGATGACCTGGGCCCGGTGGTCCAGCGTCGCGGTCAGCACCAGGTCGGCGTCGATGACGTGCTCGTCCAGCAGCTCCCGTCCGACGTACCCGGAGGGGTCCGCGCCGTACTCGCCGAGCACCTCCGCCGCGTGGGGTTCCATGGCGGCGCCCTCGTGGCCCCACGTGCCCGCCGACTCGACCGTCACCTCGGCGTTCGCGCGGGCGCCCAGACGCAGCGTCAGCTCATGGCGCGTCAGGCGCTCGGCTATCGGCGAGCGGCAGATGCCGCCCGTGCACACGTAGAGGATGCGGAACGCCCCCACCCCGGCCGCGGCGGCGGCCGGAGCCGGCGCCTGCGCGGGTATCGGCCTCGCGAGCGAGGTCAACTGCCGGCCTCCAGCTCGGGTACGACCTCCCGCAGCTGCGCAGCGGAGATCGCCCCCTCCCGGAGCAGCACCGGCACCTTGCCGGTCACGTCGACGATCGACGAGGGCACGCCGTGCTCGGCGGCGCCGCCGTCCAGGTAGACGGAGACCGACTCGCCCAGCATCGCCTGGGCGTCGTCGCAGTCCAGCGGGGACGGCTTGCCCGTCAGGTTGGCGCTGGAGACGGCCATCGGGCCGGTGGTGCCCAGCAGTTCGATGGCGACCGGGTGCAGCGGCATGCGCACCGCGACCGTGCCGCGGGTGTCGCCCAGGTCCCAGCGCAGCGAGGGCTGATGGCGCGTCACCAGGGTGAGTCCGCCCGGCCAGAACGCGTCGACCAGCTCCCACGCCTGCTCGGAGAAGTCGCTGACCAGCCCGTGCAGCGTGGTCGGCGAGCCGACCAGCACGGGGGTGGGCATGCTCCGGCCGCGGCCCTTGGCCGCGAGCAGCGACGCGACGGCCTCCGCGGAGAAGGCGTCCGCGCCCAGGCCGTACACGGTGTCGGTGGGCAGCACCACCAGCTCGCCGCGGCGGACGGCGGAGGCGGCCTCGCGCAGACCGGTGGCGCGCTCGCTGGGATCGGAGCAGTCGTAGCGACGACTCATCGGCGCTGGATCCTTCCTAGAGAACGGCGCGGCGCGCGGTCGCGAAGCGGGGACGGTTGTTCAGATCGCGGTGGTCGGCGGCGTCGGTCCAGCCGGCCTCCTCGCGGAAGATCCACGGCACCAGCCCGCCCTGGGTGTCGGCGTGCTCGACGACGACCACGCCCCCGGGACGCAGCAGTCGGGCCGCGACGCGCTCGATGCCGCGGATGGTGTCCAGGCCGTCCTCGCCGGAGAACAGGGCCAGCTCCGGGTCGTGGTCCCGGGCCTCGGGCGCGACGTACTCCCACTCCGTCAGCGGGATGTACGGCGGGTTGGAGATGACCAGGTCGAACTGGCCGCTGAGCTCCGGCCGGTCCTCGAACGCCCGTGTGGCATCGCCGAGTTGGAGGTCGATGCGGGCCGCGTCGGGACTGGCGTCGATGTTCCGGCGGGCCCAGGCGAAGGCGTCCTCGGACATCTCGACCGCGTGCACCCGGCTGCGCGGCACCTCCTGCGCCAGCGCCAGCGCGATCGCCCCGGAGCCGGTGCACAGGTCGACGACCAGCGGCTCGGCCACGTCCATGTCGCGCAGGGCGTCTATGGCCCAGCCGACCACCGACTCGGTCTCCGGTCGGGGGACGAAGACTCCCGGGCCGACCTGGAGTTCGAGGTAGCGGAAGAAGGCGCGGCCGGTGATGTGCTGCAGCGGCTCGCGGGCCTCGCGCCGGGAGACGGCCTCCCAGTAGCGGGCGTCGAAGTCGCCGTCCGGGACGCTGTGCAGCTGGCTGCGCTTGACCCCGTGCACCCAGGCGGCCAGCTCCTCCGCGTCGAAGCGCGGCGAGGGCACGCCTGCGGCCGCCAACCGCTGGGTGGCCTGGGCGACCTCGGTGAGCAGCAGGTTCACGCGCACGGTCCCTTCTGGGGTCGGTCCTGACGCGGCGTCGGCGGCCGCCTCAGGAGGCCTCGGCGAGCTTGGCGGCGCTGTCCGCGTCCACCGCGGACTGGATCACCGGGTCCAGTTCCCCGCCCAGGACCTGGTCGAGGTTGTACGCCTTGTAGCCGGTGCGGTGGTCGGAGATCCGGTTCTCCGGGAAGTTGTACGTCCGGATCCGCTCGGACCGGTCCACGGTGCGCACCTGGCTGCGCCGGGCGTCGCTGGCCTCACGCTCGGCCTCCTCCTGGGCGGCCGCGAGCAGCCGGGAGCGGAGGATGCGCAGCGCCTGCTCCTTGTTCTGGAGCTGGCTCTTCTCGTTCTGGCAGGAGGCGACGATGCCGGTGGGCAGGTGCGTGATCCGCACCGCCGAGTCGGTGGTGTTGACGGACTGCCCGCCGGGGCCCGAGGAGCGGTAGACGTCGATGCGCAGGTCGTTCGGGTTGATCTCCACCTCGACCTCCTCGGCCTCCGGGGTGACCAGCACACCCGCGGCGGAGGTGTGGATACGGCCCTGCGACTCGGTCGCCGGGACGCGCTGCACGCGGTGGACGCCGCCCTCGTACTTGAGCCGGGCCCAGACGCCCTGCCCCGGCTCCGGGGTGCCCTTGGCCTTGACCGAGACCTGCACGTCCTTGTAGCCGCCGAGGTCGGACTCGTTGGCGTCGATGATCTCGGTCTTCCAGCCCATCCGCTCGGCGTAGCGCAGGTACATGCGCAGCAGGTCACCCGCGAAGAGCGCGGACTCCTCGCCACCCTCGCCGGCCTTGACCTCGAGCAGGACGTCCTTGTCGTCGTTGGGGTCGCGCGGCACCAGCAGCAGCCGCAGCTGCTCGGTGAGCTCCTCGCGCTGGGCCTCCAGCGACTTGATCTCGGCGTAGAAGTCGGGGTCGTCGTCCGCCAGCTCGCGCGCCGTCTCGATGTCCTCGCCGGCCTGCTTCCAGGCCCGGTAGGTCCGCGTGATCGGAGTCAACTCGGCGTAGCGCTTGGACAGTTGACGCGCGGTACCGGGATCGGCGTGCACTGCCGGATCGGCCAGACGCTCCTCGAGCATCGCGTGCTCGCTCAGGAGCTCCTCGACAGCCTCGAACATGATGGGTCCGGCCTTCTGCTCGTGTCCTTCGGGTGGTCTCAACGCGAACGGCGCCGACCAGCGGGCCCCTGGTACTCGGGGCGGCTGGCCGGCGCCGGATGCTCGCTACTGCTTCGCGGCGTGCTTCTTGCCGAAGCGGGCCTCGAAGCGGGCGACACGGCCACCCGTGTCCAGGATCTTCTGCTTGCCCGTGTAGAACGGGTGGCACTGGGAGCAGACCTCGGCGCGGATCTCGCCGGAGGGCTCGGTGCTGCGGGTGGTGAACTCCGCACCGCAGGTGCAGGTCACGCGGGTGACCACGTAGGTCGGGTGAATCTCGGGCTTCAAGGGAAACTCCTAGGTACGGGGAGGGCACCGGGTCGTACGGCGGGTTTGCCGTGCGTGAACCGGGACCGACGTACCAGTCTGCCAGGTCAGCCCTCCGGTCACCAAAACGCCCCTGGGCTCAGCTGTCGGCGGGGTTCCTGATCTGGAGCTTGAGGACCGAGTCCGGCACGGCCTGGTCGTTCTGCAGGGCCGTCCACAGGTCCGTGGCCTCGGGCTCCTTGGGGACGACGCGGTTGACGTCGGCCGGCGCGGTCTCGTTGGGCAGCGTCACCGTGGTGATGTCGGCGGTCTTGATCTTCCGCAGGCTCTCCCCGAAGGACACCAGCGAGGTCACCGACCCCAGGTTGGAGTCCGTGGTGACCGCGCTGGTCGCCGCGTCCGCGATCGAGTACAGCCTCGTCGGATCGCCGAAGAGGTCGAGCGAGGCGACCTTGGTGGCCACCGCCTTGACCATCTGCTGCTGCAGTTGGATCCGGCCCAGGTCGCTGCCGTCCCCGATGCCGTGGCGGGTCCGGACGAAGGCCAGCGCCGTCCTGCCGTCCAGGTGGTGGGTGCCCTTGGGCAGGTCGAGGTGCGACTTGGAGTCGTGGATGTCGATCGTCGTCGTGACGTCCACCCCGCCGAGGGCGTCGATGAGCTTGGCGAAGCCGGAGAAGTCGACCTCGATGTAGTGGTCCATCCGCAGCCCGGTCATCGCCTCCACGGTCTTCACCGCGCAGGTCGCGCCGCCGGTCTCGTAGGCGGTGTTGAACATGACCGAGGTGGCCGCGGCGACCGTCGTGCCCGAGCCGGTGGTGCACTCCGGCCGGGACACCAGGGTGTCGCGCGGGATGGAGACCACGGTGGCCCTGGAGTGGTCCTGGTTGACGTGGACGATCATCGCGGTGTCGGACCGGGCGGTGTCCCCGGTGCTGCCGCCGCCCAGCGCCTGGTTGGCCGCGCCGGACCGCGAGTCCGAGCCCAGGACCAGGATGTTCTCCGCGCCCTTCGTGGAGGCCGCCGGACGGTCGCTGCCCAGGGCCTTGTCGATGTCGACGCTCTTGATGTTGTGGTTCAGCTTCCAGAGCACGGCGCCGCCCGCGGCGCCGCAGATCAGCAGCAGACATCCGACGCTCCAGGCCGCGATGACGGCCATGCGCCGCTTCCGGCTGCGTTCCCGCCGGTGGCCGGACCCGGAGGGCTGCCGCGAGCCTTCGGATCTTTCGGCGGGATTTGTCTGCTTGCTACCCATAACTCCTAACGCTACGGCAGCAGTCTGGAGAACAGCTTTGCGAAAACCAGGAACCCCGGACCACCGGGCCCGGGGTTCCATCGTTCAGCTCTGCCGTCGGCCGGGCTGTTCAGCTCCGGCCGACGCCGTGTCAGTCCTCCTGGCCCGGCGTGGTCTTCGCGATCTGCATCAGGAACTCGGCATTGCTCTTGGTCTTGCGCATCTTGTCCAGCAGCAGCTCGATGGCCGCCTGGGAGTCGAGCGCGTGCAGCACCCGGCGGAGCTTCCAGACGATCGCCAGCTCCTCCTTGGACAGCAGGATCTCCTCCTTGCGGGTGCCGGACGGGTCGACGTCCACCGCGGGGAAGATGCGCTTGTCGGCGAGCTTGCGGTCGAGCTTGAGCTCCATGTTGCCGGTGCCCTTGAACTCCTCGAAGACCACCTCGTCCATCCGCGAGCCGGTCTCCACCAGGGCGGTGGCGAGGATGGTCAGCGAGCCGCCGTTCTCGATGTTGCGCGCGGCGCCGAAGAACTTCTTCGGCGGGTAGAGCGCGGTCGAGTCGATACCACCGGACAGGATGCGGCCGGAGGCGGGCGCGGCCAGGTTGTAGGCGCGGCCCAGACGGGTGATCGAGTCCAGCAGCACGACCACGTCGTGGCCCAGCTCCACCAGCCGCTTGGCGCGCTCGATGGCGAGCTCGGCGACGGTGGTGTGGTCCTCGGCGGGCCGGTCGAAGGTCGAGGAGATGACCTCGCCCTTGACCGAGCGCTGCATGTCGGTGACCTCTTCCGGACGCTCGTCGACCAGGACGACCATCAGGTGGCACTCGGGGTTGTTGTGCGTGATCGCGTTGGCGATCGACTGCATGATCATCGTCTTGCCGGTGCGCGGCGGGGCGACGATCAGACCGCGCTGGCCCTTGCCGATCGGCGAGACCAGGTCGATCACACGGGTGGTCAGGATGCCCGGGTCCGTCTCCAGGCGCAGCCGCTCCTGCGGGTACAGCGGCGTCAGCTTGGTGAACTCGGGGCGGTTGCGGCTGGACTCCGGGTCCATGCCGTTGACCGAGTCGAGGCGGACCAGCGCGTTGAACTTCTCACGCCGTTCGCCCTCGCGCGGCTGGCGCACGGCGCCGGTGATGGCGTCGCCCTTGCGCAGGCCGTTCTTGCGGACTTGGGCCAGCGAGACGTAGACGTCGTTCGGGCCGGCCAGGTAGCCGGAGGTACGCACGAAGGCGTAGTTGTCCAGGATGTCCAGGATGCCGGCGACCGGGATCAGGACGTCGTCCTCGGAGATCTGCGGCTCCGCGCCGCCCTCGAAACCGTCGCGCCGGTTGCGCCGGTTGCGGTCGCGGTAGCGGCCGCGACCACGGCCGCCGCCGTCCTCGTCGTCGAACCCGCCCTGGTCCTGGCGGTCCTGACGGTCCTGGCGCCCGCCCTGCTGCTGGGTCTGGCCCTGCTGGCCGCCGCCCTGCTGCTGACGACCGCCGCCCTCGCCGCCGCCCTGGCGGTCGCGGTCGCGGTCACGGCGGTTGCGGTCCTCCCGCCGGCCCTCGCCGCGCTCGCGCTGCGAGTCACCGCCCTGACGCTCGCGGGGCTCGGTGGACGGGGCCGCGGGGGCCTCGACGGTGGCCGTCGCCGTGGCGGTGGGCGCGTCGGCGGACACGGCGGTCGCG
>NZ_JBHSQJ010000106.1:0-8324 GCF_042658505.1 Streptacidiphilus monticola
CCGCCGGCCGCCGCGAGCGCGCCCAGCGCCCGGTCGGCCCCGCGGCCCGCGCCCTCGGACGCGCCGCCCAGATACACCGTCAGCACCCCGGCACGGGGCGCGGTTTCCGCGTCGGCCGACTCGACGTCGCGCACCCCGGCCGCGCCGAGGGCCGACCGCAGGGCGGCCAGCGCCGCCGCGTCCACGCCCGCAGGCGCCACCAGCACCACCCGCGAGGTCAGCGGCGTCGCGGTGCCGTACGCCTGCTGGGACTGCGGCTTCGGGTAGATCGCCCCGGTGGGCTGCCCGGCCGTCGCCGTCGTGCTGCTCGCCGTCAGCGGGCCGCGGTCCTGGGCCAGCGCGGTGTCCGGACCGACCGCCAGCGAGCCCACCACGGCCGCGACCGTCAGCGCCGCGCTCGCCCGCAGCGCCCGGCCCCGTCGGCGCACCGGCTCCAGCAGCGGAGCCGTCCCCTTGAACTGCGCGATCAGCCGGTCGGCCGTCTCCGGGGCGAGTCTCCTGGCCGTGCGCGCCGCAGTCCGACGCACCGTCAGACCGGGGGCGGAGTAGGCGACCGAGTGCAGCGTGGAACGCTGTGCCAGCTGTCGGCGGAGACTGCTGCCCAGGGCGGCGACAAGGCCGTCCGCAGCCGGGGGCCGGTGGTCCATGCAGTGGACTCCTGATGCCTGGGGGTCGGAACTGCCGACAGCCCACCAGACGTGGACACGCTGTGTCAACGCCGCGGCGCAGCACGGGTGTTATGTCCGAATCCGCAACACTATGTCATCTGGGTTGCCTGCTGCCGCCACACGGGTAGAGGTGACCCAGCGTCCGCCGTCGACCGACCGCTTCGCCGAGGAGCCCGCTGTGGCAGCAGCCCGCCCGACCGCCCTGCACGTACTCGCCGAGGCCCACGGCGTCCGGCCCACCGCCGACACTCCGCCCGACACCCTGGTCGCGGTGCTCGCCGCGATGGACGTCGACGCCTCCACCGAGGAGTCCGCCGCCCACGCGCTCGAACAGTTGAGGCGCCGTCAGCAGACGCGGCTGCTGCCCCGCTGCCTGGTCCAGCGGCACGGCCACCCGCTCAGCGTGGACGTGCCCAACCCCGCGGAGCTCTGGGTCGAACTCGAGGGCGGCGGCACCCGCACCGTCAGCGTCCCCTTCCCCCGGGCCGTCGGCGGCGGCCGCTCGCTCCCGGCCGACCTGCCCCTCGGCTACCACACCCTCTGCGTCCGCCTGGGCGCCGAGGCGGCGACGGCCGCGCCGCTGATCGTCGCCCCCGACCGGCTGCACGGCCCCGAGGAGCGCGGCTGGGGGTACCTGGCCCAGCTCTACTCCGTGCTCTCCGAACGGTCGTGGGGCATGGGCGACCTGGGCGACCTCGCCGAACTCGTCCAGTGGGCCGCGGGTCGCCTCGGCGCCGCCTTCGTCCAGGTCAACCCGCTGCACGCGGGCCTGCCCGCCGCCCCCGGCGGCCACTCCGACCCGTCCCCGTACCGGCCCTCCTCCCGCCGCTTCGCCGACCCGCTCTACCTGCGGGTCGAGAACGTCCCCGAGTTCGCCTACCTCGACCCGGCCGCGCGGGAGCGCGTCGCCCGCACCGCCGCCAAGGGCGCGGGGCTGCGCGACGCGGTGCTGCGCCACGACGCCCTGATCGACCGCGACGCGGTCTGGGCCCTCAAGCGCGAGGCCCTGGAACTCCTGCACACCGTCCCGCGCGGCCCCGGCCGCGAGGCCGCCTACGCCGCCTACCGGCTGCGCGAGGGTGAACGACTGGAGGGCTTCGCCGTCTGGAACGCCCTGGCCGAGGTCCACGGCACCGACTGGCGCCGGTGGCCCGCCGGCCTGCGCGACCCCGGCAGCGCCGCAGTCACCCGCGCCGCACGGGAGTTGGCCCCCCGGGTCGAGTTCCACCGCTGGCTCGCCTGGCTGACGGACGAACAGATCGCCGCCGCCCAGACCCTGGCCCGCGACTCCGGCATGCCCATCGGCGTGATCCACGACCTCGCCGTCGGCTGCCACCCCGAAGGCGCGGACGCCTGGGCGCTGCAGGCCGTTCTCGCCTCTGGCATCTCCGTGGGCGCGCCCCCGGACGCCTTCAACGCCCACGGCCAGGACTGGGGCCTGCCGCCGTGGCGCCCGGACTCCCTCGCCGCGACCGGCTACGCCGCCTACGCCGACCTGCTGCGCGGCGCGCTGCGCAACGCGGGCGCGCTCCGGGTGGACCACGTGATGGGCCTGTTCCGCCTCTGGTGGGTCCCCGAGGGCCGTCGGCCCACCGAGGGCGTCTACGTCCACTACGACCACGAGGCCATGCTCGGCGTCCTGGCCCTGGAGGCGCACCGGGCCGCAGCGTTCGTCATCGGCGAGGACCTGGGGACGGTCGAGCCGGGCGTGCGTGAGGAACTGGCCGCCCGCGGCATCCTGGGGACCTCGGTGCTCTGGTTCGAGCGCGACTACGAGGCGGACGGAGGAGCGGTCCCGCTCCCCGCGGACCGCTGGCGCGCGGACTGCGTGGCCACCCTCACCACCCACGACCTGCCCAGCACGGCGGCCCGCCTCAGCGGCGAACACGTCGAACTCCGGCACCGGCTGGGCCTGCTGGACCGCCCCCTGGCCGAGGAGCAGGCCGAGGACGAGACGGAGACGGAGGAGTGGCTGGGCGAGCTGGCCCGCGAGGGCCTGCTGGAGCCCACGTCACCCTACGGCGAGGGCCCCGCGTTCGACCCGGCGGACCAGGGGTCGGAACTGGTCGCCCTGCACCGGTATCTGGCCCGGACCCCGGCGCGCCTCGTGGGGGTGTGGCTCCCCGACACGGTGGGTGACCCGAGGCCCCAGAACCTCCCCGGGACCTCGACGGAGTACCCGAACTGGCGGCTGCCGCTCGCGGATTCGGAGGGGCACCCGATGACGCTGGAAGCGCTGGCAGGGTCCCCGGGCCCGGCCCACCTCGCGGAGGTCCTGAACCGCGAGCTTTAGCCATACGCGCTCCACGGGCGCGAGGAACGGCGCGAGAACACACCACCCAAGGAGGTTCGGCCCTTTGATCGGGTCGAACCTCCGCGGGGTGGTGGGCTGGTCGCGCAGTTCCCCGCGCCCCTGGGGTCAGCCCCTGTCGGCAGCCTGGGCCTTGAGGGCGCGTTCGACGCCCGCGCGGGACTCGACGACCATGCGGCGCAGAGCCGGGGCGGGGTCGGCCTCGTTCAGCCACGCGTCCGTCGCGTCCAGCGTCTCCTGCGAGACCTGCACCGAGGGGTAGAGGCCCACGATGATCTGCTGGCCCATCTCGTGCGTCCGCTCCTCGAAGATCCGCTTCACCGAAGCGAAGTACTTCTCGGTGTACGGCGCCAGCAGCTCCCGCTGGTCGGTCTGGACGAAGCCGCCGATCACCGCCTCCTGGACGGTGTTGCTGAGCTTCTCCTCGGTCACCACCGATGCCCACGCCTCGGCCTTCGCCTCCGCCGTCGGGCGCGCCGCGCGGCACGTCGCCGCGTGCCGCTCGCCCGCCGCCGTGGCGTCGCGCTTCAGCTCGGCCGCGATCTCGGGCTCGTCCGCCCGGCCCGTCGCGGCCAGCCGCTCCAGCAGGGACCAGCGCAGCTCGGTGTCCACGGCCAGGCCCTCGATCACCTCGGTACCGTCCAACAGGCCCTGCAGCAGGTCAAGTTGGGCGTCCGTCCGGGCCACCGAGGCGAACGCGCGGGCCCACGCGAGCTGGTGGTCGCCGCCGCCGGGCGCACGGCGCAGGTGCTCCAGCGCCGCGTCCGCGTACCGGCGCAGGCCGGTCTCGCGCCACTCCGGGTCCGCGTACAGCGCCAGCGCCAGGCCCACCTGCCGCTGCAGCGACTGGACCACGCCGATGTCCGACTCGCTGCCCACGCCGCGCAGCACCAGCTCCAGGTAGTCGCGGGTGCGCATCTCGCCGTCGCGGGTCATGTCCCAGGCCGCCGCCCAGCACAGCGCGCGCGGCAGGGACTGGGCGAAGTCGCCGATCCGCTCCGTCACCACGGCCAGCGACTCGGCGTCCAGCCGCACCTTCGCGTAGGAGAGGTCGTCGTCGTTGAGCAGCACCACCGCCGGGCGGCGCACGCCGACCAGCTGCGGGACCTCCGTCAGCTCGGCCGCCTCGACGTCGAGTTCGACCCGCTCGACCCGCTCCAGGCGACCGTCCTGCACCTCGTACAGGCCCACCGCGATGCGGTGCGGCCGCAGCACGGCCTCGCCCTTGGCGCCCGCGGGCAGTGCGGGGGCCTCCTGGCGGACCGCGAACCGGGTGATCACGCCGTCCTCGCCGGTCTCGATCTCCGGCCGCAGCACGTTGATGCCGGCCGTCTCCAGCCACGCCTTCGACCACGCCTTCAGGTCGCGCCCGGAGGTCTCCTCCAGCGCGCCGAGCAGGTCGGACAGCCGGGTGTTGCCCCACGCGTGGCGCTTGAAATACGCCTGGACGCCCTTGAAGAACTCGTCCTTGCCGACGTACGCGACGAGTTGCTTGAGCACCGACGCGCCCTTGGCGTAGGTGATGCCGTCGAAGTTGACCTGGACGTCCTCCAGGTCGTTGATCTCCGCCATGATCGGGTGCGTGGACGGCAGCTGGTCCTGCCGGTAGGCCCAGGTCTTCATCTGGTTGGCGAAGGTGGTCCAGGCGTGCGGCCAGCGCGAACCCGGGGCCTCGGACTGGCAGATGATCGAGGTGAAGGTGGCGAACGACTCGTTCAGCCACAGGTCGTTCCACCACTCCATGGTGACCAGGTCGCCGAACCACATGTGCGCCAGCTCGTGCAGCACCGTCTCGGCGCGCACCTCGTAGGCGGCGTCGGTCACCTTTGAGCGGAACACGTACTGGTCCCGGATGGTGACGGCGCCCGCGTTCTCCATCGCGCCCGCGTTGAACTCCGGCACGAACAGCTGGTCGTACTTGGAGAAGGGGTAGGCGAAGTCGAACTTCCGCTGGAAGTAGTCGAAGGCCTGCTTGGTGACCTCGAACAGGGCTTCCGCGTCCAGGTACTCCGCCAGCGACGGACGGCAGAAGATGCCCAGCGGCACGCGCTGGCCGCCCTCGCCCTGGTACTCGTCGAAGACGCCCACGTACGGCCCGGCGATCAGCGCCGTGATGTACGTCGAGATCCGCGGCGTGGCCGCGAAGCGGTGCACCTCCAGGCCCTGGCCCGCCTTCTCCGGCTCGGGCGAGACCTCGTTGCTGACGACCCGCCAGCCCTCGGGGGCGGTCACCGTGAACTGGAACGTCGCCTTCAGGTCCGGCTGCTCGAACGCGGCGAACACCCGCCGCGCGTCCGGCACCTCGAACTGGGTGTACAGGTACGTCTGCTGGTCCACCGGGTCCACGAAGCGGTGCAGGCCCTCGCCGGTGCTGCTGTAGGCGCAGTCCGCGACGACGCGCAGCTCGTTCTGCTCCCGCAGGTTCGGCAGCGCGATCCTGCTGTCCGCGAACACCTGCGCCGGCTCCAGCGGCTCACCGTTGAGCACGACCTCGCGCACCTGGGGCGCCACCAGGTCGATGAAGCTGGACGCGCCCGCCTCCCGGGCACCGAACCGGACCACGGTGGTGGACCGGAAGGTACCGCCCTCGGCGGCCGAGCCCAGGTCGAGCTCGATCTCGTACGCGTCCACGTGGAGGAGTTCGGCCCGGGTACGGGCCTCCTCACGGGTCAGGTTGGTGCCAGGCACGCTGTGGACTCCTTCGTCGACTTTCTCGTGTCGGCATCCTCGCATGCCACGCCGACGGACTGCCCGACGATATGGACCGCCCCGCCGCTGTCCGCTGCATCGCGCCCTCCCCGTCGCGGCCGCGACCCGCTGCGACGACACGCGCTCACCCTCCCGGGGCAACTCACGTGCCCTCGGCCGCCCGGTCCGTACGCTCGGACCATGGCCGCCGCACCCAGCTCAGCCCCCGAACCCGAGGTCAGCCTGCTGCCCACGACCGTGGGCGAGGCGCGCCTCAGCCGCTTCCGCGTCCCCGGCACCCGCAGCGAGCCCCGGCTCCGCCTGGCCCTCGGCCACGGCGCGGGCGGCGGCATCGAGGCCGCGGACCTGCAGGCTCTGGCCGCCGAACTCCCGGCCCGGGGTGTGGAGGTGATCCTCGTGGAACAGCCCTGGCGGGTGGCCGGCCGCAAGATCGCTCCCGCTCCGAAGACCCTGGACGCGGCCTGGACCCCGCTGATGGCCGCGATCACGGCAGAGGACCCGACCGTCCCCCTGGTCACCGGCGGCCGCAGCGCGGGCGCACGCGTCGCCTGCCGCACCGCCGCCGAGACCGGGGCCGTCGGCGTCCTCGCTCTCGCCTTCCCACTGCACCCGCCGGGCAAGCCGGCCAACTCCCGTGCGGCGGAGCTCGCCCTGCCGGGCGAGTCGGGCATCCCCACCCTCGTCCTCCAGGGCGCGGCCGACGCCTTCGGCCACCCGGACGAGTTCCCCGCCGGGCCCCAACTTCCGCCCGGGGTGCAGGTCTTCGGCCTCCCCGCGGGCGACCACTCCTTCGCCGTCCGCAAGTCGCAGCCGTCCGTCCTCCCCGAACTGGTCGAGGCCGCGGGCCAGTGGCTGGCGGGCCTGGCGGACTGACCGGGACCCAGGGGGTCGGTCAGGGCTACGCCGCCCGGGGCGGGACCCCTGGCACGGTTCGACGGCCGCCCAGGGGCCCTGCGGTACTGCGGCCCTGCGGCACTGCGGCACTGCGGCACTGCGGCACTGCGGCACTGCTGCTCTTACGCGCCGGCCGTCGCTCGCCGCAGCGGGTGCGGCGACTGCGCTGCGCTCGGCACCACGCCCGCGACGGCCGGAGTGTCGAGGAGGTGCGCCTGCTTCGCCTCGTCCACGGCCCCGGGCCCGTGGAGGGTCAGCTCGAAGTCCCGGTGCGCCTTGGCGTCCAAAGCGAGCGCCTGCGGCAGGCGTATCCGCCCGTCCGCGACCATCCGTCTGACGGCGGAACGGCTGAGCCCGAGCCCGAGCATCAGCAGTCGCTCGACCCGCACCGGCGCGGGCAGTTCGAACCTGACTCCCACCGTGAGCGGGGTCGGGTCGTCGAGTGCGTAGAGCGGCGTGTGCGGCTCCACCCTCCAGGTCCCGGTCCAGTCGAGGCGGTACCCGTTCTTCGCGGCGAGCGACGCACTCATCGTCAACTCCTGGACGACGGACGGGCAGTTGTTCTCGTACGCCACGAGGCGGGCGGGCTCCAGCGACGAGACGTGGACGCGCTCGTGGACGGCGACCTTCGAGGTCCGGTCGCACCAGGCGCAGCTCAGGAGCAGCCAGACGTCGAGGAGCTTGCCGCTCGCGTTCACGCGGATCTTCCCGGACGGCCGATGCCGGTGCCCGGAGCAGTCCGGGCAGGGCCGTACGACGGTGGGCAGGCCGGACTGACGCACGGCCCACAGGGCCTTGCGGTTGGTATGCATGGATTCAGTTGCTTTCAGCACTGAGCGGGAGCTCGCTCGCGCACGCAGGCACAGGACGCTGCGGCTCGGCTCGTCTCCCGGAACTGACGGATGCTCACGCGGGCGCGGGTCATCGCCTCGTGGTCGCCGCGACAGCGGGCTCCGAGGTCGATCGCGCGACAGGGTGTTGCTGGTGGCACGTGGCACTTGGCACGTGGCAGGCGGCAGGCGGCGCTTGACGCTCGGCGCTTGGCACGTGGAATTCGGCACGTGGCACTTGGCACGTGGCAGCCGTTACAGGTCCATGCGGAGGATCCTGGATGAGCCGGTGGCGTGACGGCAACCGAATTTCCGGAGACTGCCCGCCAGCGGGGATGACGCGTGGGGATGGCCGGAGCCGGAGCCGGAGCCGGAGCTGGAGCCGGGGTCGGGGGCGGAGACGGGGACGGGGACGGGGACGGGAGCCGGTCGGCCCCGGGTGACGGCAACGGCATTGAGGGGGACGGGATCTGACTGATCGTGCTGCTCGCGCCGCTCGCTGGAACTACGCGACGGGGGCGGGGGTCGCCGCTGCTGTCCTGGGGCGGCGGCTGCGGGTGGGTCGGGGTCGGGGGAGGCGTAAGGGGTTGCAACGGCATTGGGGGCGGCGCGATCTGGCTCGCCGTGCTGCTCGCTCCGCTCGCCTGGAAAGGCGCGACTGCGGCGGGGGCCGGGGTCGGGGGCGCAGCCGGGGGGTTCGGGGCTGGGGGGAGGCGCGGGACGCTTGCAACGGCATTGGCCGTTGGGCGGGTGGGGCGCCGTGCTGCTGAATGGAAAATCGGGCTGCGGGAGGGCGGGCGGCAGCGGCCGTGCGGCAGGTGCTGACGGCTTGTCAGGTGTGGGGTTGGTGGTCTGGGTGGGTGTTATGNGGGGCGCCGTGCTGCTGAATGGAAAATCGGGCTGCGGGAGGGC
>NZ_JBHSQJ010000107.1:0-11762 GCF_042658505.1 Streptacidiphilus monticola
AACGGCCTGGTCGGCTGGTCCTCGAAGGTCTCCAACGTGGAGTTGGACCCGTTCAGCGTCCCGGTCTACACCGACATCACCGTCAAGTAGCCGACGCCGCAAGCGAAAGCTGCTAGCTGGAAGCGCAGGTCGGCAGCCGGGGGCCCAGAGGCCCCCGGCTGCCGACCTGCGCTTCCAGCTAGCAGCTTTCGCTNATGGGGCGCTACGTCATCCGACGACTGCTCCAGATGATCCCGGTGTTCATCGGGACGACATTCATCATCTTCGTGATGGTGCACGCGCTCGGTGATCCCGTCGCCGCCAAGTTCGGCGACAAGACCCCGAGCCCCGCGGTGCTGGAGCAGTTCCGTGAGTCGCTCCACCTGAACGAGCCGCTCATCGTCCAGTACGGGCGGTACATGGCCGGCATCTTCACCGGGAACCTCGGTGACGCGTTCAACGGCACCACGGTCGTCGACCTCCTGAAGATGGCCTACCCGACCACGGTCAAGCTCGCGCTGACCGCCTTCGTCATCGAGGCCGTGATCGGCATCGGCCTGGGCGTGCTCAGCGGCATGCGCCGCGGGAGGCTGGCCGACACGTCGGTGATGGTGATGACCCTGGTCGTCATCTCGATCCCGACCTTCGTCATCGGCTACGTGCTCCAGTACCTGCTCGGCGTCAAGTGGGGCGTCATCACCCCGACCGTCGACCCGAGCGTCCCGTTCCAGCAGCTGATCGTCCCGGGCCTGGTGCTCGCCTCGGTCTCGCTGGCGTACGTGGCGCGGCTCACCCGCACCACGATCGCGGAGAACACCAAGGCCGACTTCGTCCGCACCGCGGTGGCCAAGGGGTTGCCGCGCCGCCGTGTGGTCACCCACCACCTGCTGCGCAACTCGCTGATCCCGGTGGTCACCTTCCTGGGCACCGACCTCGGCGCGCTGATGGGCGGTGCGCTGGTCACCGAGCGCATCTTCAACATCCAGGGCGTCGGTTTCTGGCTCTACCAGGGCGTGGTGCACCAGGACGCCAACACCACGGTGGGCTTCGTGACGGTTCTCGTCATCGTCTACCTCCTCGCCAACCTGCTCGTCGACCTGCTTTACGCGGTCCTGGACCCGAGGATCCGTTATGCCTGACCAGGAACCGGACCAGCCGAACGGAGTTCAGCGGAGCTCCGAGACCGAGACCTCCAGCGCCTTCCCCAAGACCCCCACCATCGGGGCGATCGAGGCCGACGGACTGCTGGAGAAGGAGGACCTCGGCACGATCGAGGCGGCGCCGGTCGAGGCGGTCGGCGTGATCGACCGCGAGAAGCCGCGCAGCCTGTGGCAGGACGCCTGGCGCGAACTACGCACCAACCCGGTCTTCATCATCTCCGGGCTGCTGATCGTCTTCCTGGTGATCGTCGCGCTCTGGCCCGGCCTGTTCACCTCTCAGGACCCGCTCCACTGCAACCTCGCCAACTCCGAGCAGGGCCCCACCGGAGGCCACCCCTTCGGCTTCGACGAGCAGGGTTGCGACGTGTACGCGCGCACCCTCTACGGCGCCCGCGCCTCGATGACGGTCGGCGTCTGCGCCACCCTGGGCGCGGCGCTGCTCGGCACGATCATCGGCGGCCTGGCCGGCTTCTTCGGCGGATGGGTGGACGCGGTGCTGTCGCGGATCACCGACATCTTCTTCGGTATCCCGATCCTGCTCGGCGGCCTGGTCTTCCTGTCCGTCATCCCCAGCCAGTCGATCTGGATCGTGGTCGCCTTCATCGTGGTGCTGGGCTGGACGCAGATCGCGCGCATCGCCCGCGGCGCCGTGATCACGGCGAAGCAGCAGGACTACGTGACCGCGGCCCGCGCCCTGGGCTCGGGCAACGGGCGGCTGATGCTCCGTCACATCCTGCCGAACGCCATCGCGCCGATCATCGTCGTCGCCACCATCGCGCTCGGCACCTACATCTCGTTGGAGGCGACGCTCTCCTACCTCGGTGTGGGTCTGAAGCCGCCGACCGTGTCCTGGGGCATCGACATCTCGGCCGCTTCCTCCACCTTCCGGAACGCGCCGCACATGCTGCTGTTCCCGGCCGGTGCCCTGTGCATCACCGTTCTGGCCTTCATCATGCTCGGCGACGCGGTCCGCGACGCTCTCGACCCCAAGCTGCGCTGAGGAGGCGGAAGCGTGAGTATCACTGTCGACAACCCGCAGCACGCCCGGGTCGCGGACTCGCAGGAGCACCCGCTGCTCGAAGTCCGGGACCTGCACGTGGAGTTCCGCACCCGGGACGGCGTGGCCAAGGCCGTCAACGGCGTCAACTACAGCGTGCGCGCCGGCGAGACGCTGGCCATCCTGGGCGAGTCCGGCTCCGGAAAGTCCGTCAGTTCCCAGGCGGTGATGGGCATTCTGGACTCCCCGCCCGGGTTCATCACCGGCGGCGAGATCGTCTTCAAGGGCAAGGACCTGCTCAAGGAGGGCAAGGAGGCCCGTCGGAAGATCCGTGGCGCGCAGATGGCCATGATCTTCCAGGACGCGCTCTCCTCGCTGAACCCGGTGCACACGGTCGGCTACCAGCTCGGCGAGATGTTCACCGTGCACCAGGGCATGTCCCGGAAGGACGCCAAGAAGAAGGCCGTCGAGCTCATGGAGCGCGTCGGCATCCCGGCCGCGAAGGAGCGGGTCAACCAGTACCCGCACCAGTTCTCCGGCGGCATGCGCCAGCGCATCATGATCGCCATGGCGCTGGCCCTGGAGCCGGACCTGATCATCGCGGACGAGCCCACCACCGCCCTGGACGTGACCGTCCAGGCCCAGGTGATGGAGCTGCTGGCGGACCTGCAGCGCGAGTACAACATGGGCCTGATCCTGATCACCCACGACCTCGGCGTGGTCGCCGACGTCGCGGACAAGATCGCGGTCATGTACGCGGGCCGGATCGTCGAGACGGCCCCGGTGCACGAGCTGTACAAGCGCCCGGCGCACCCGTACACCAAGGGCCTGCTGGAGTCGATCCCGCGGCTGGACCAGAAGGGCCAGGAGCTCTACGCGATCAAGGGCCTGCCGCCCAACCTGCTTCGCATTCCGTCCGGTTGCGCGTTCAACCCGCGCTGCCCGATGGCGCAGGACGTGTGCCGCTCGGAGATCCCGCCGCTGCACCAGGTGACCGAGGCCGACGGCACTCCGCTGGAGGGCCGGGGCAGCGCCTGCCACTTCTGGAAGGAGACCATCCATGGCTGACGAAGCGGCCCAGGAGGCGGCGATCGAGGCCGCGATGGCCAAGCCCGTGAGCCGCGGGGAGCCCATCCTCGAGGTCCGGGACCTGGAGAAGCACTTCCCGCTGATGCAGGGCATCCTCTTCAAGAAGCAGATCGGCGCGGTCAAGGCGGTCGACGGCGTCTCCTTCGAGCTGTACCAGGGCGAGACGCTCGGCATCGTGGGCGAGTCCGGCTGCGGCAAGTCGACGCTGGCCAAGGTGCTGATGAACCTGGAGCGGGCCACGGCCGGCCAGGTGCTGTACAAGGGCGAGGACATCTCGCGGGCCTCCGGCCGCGCGCTGAAGGCGATCCGCCGGAACATCCAGATGGTGTTCCAGGACCCGTACACCTCGCTCAACCCGCGCATGACGGTCGGAGACATCATCGGCGAGCCCTTCGAGATCCACCCCGAGGTGGCCCCGAAGGGCGACCGTCGCAAGGCCGTTCAGGACCTGCTGGACGTCGTCGGCCTCAACCCGGAGTACATCAACCGGTACCCGCACCAGTTCTCCGGCGGCCAGCGCCAGCGCATCGGCATCGCCCGCGGGTTGGCGCTCAAGCCCGAGATCATCATCTGCGACGAGCCGGTCTCGGCGCTGGACGTGTCGGTGCAGGCGCAGGTGATCAACCTGCTGGAGAAGTTGCAGGACGAGTTCTCGCTCTCCTACATGTTCATCGCCCATGACCTGTCGATCGTGCGTCACATCTCCGACCGCGTCGGCGTGATGTACCTCGGCAAGATGGTCGAGATCGGCTCGGACGAGGAGATCTACGAGCACCCGACCCACCCGTACACCCAGGCGCTGCTCTCCGCGGTACCGGTGCCGGACCCGGAGGGCCGCGAGGGCCGCGAGCGGATCATCCTCGGCGGCGACATCCCTTCGCCGGCCAACCCGCCGTCGGGCTGCCGGTTCCGCACCCGCTGCTTCAAGGCGCAGGAGAAGTGCGCGACGGACGTGCCCCTGCTGGCCGTCCCCGAGGTGTTCCGCGGCAAGGACACGCCGGCGGCGCACGAGTCGGCGTGCCACTTCGCCGAGGACGTCGACGTGGTCGGGGCGTCCTGAGCGCGGAGCGGACAAGGCTGCTGTTGTCGGGGCGTCCTGAGCGCGGAGCGGACAAGGCTGCTGTGGTCGGGGCGTCCTGACGTCCTGGGCGCCGCCTGAGACAACCGCTGGCCGTCGGGCCGGTTCCCCCCGAACGGGGGGAACCGGCCCGTTGCCATTCCGAGATGTTTCTCGGGCCCCATTCCCGTGCATTGTTCGCGCGCGTGGCCCGATTCTCCCTTTGTGGCACCACGGACAGGGGTGACTCCTTGTTCACCGCTTACCCGCAAAAGTCACGCACGGTGAACTGTCCGCTGCACAGCGGGCCGAAGTCCACATACCGGACGGACATACCGGTACATAGCCGGGCCATAGTCCCGTCATTTCGGATGAATCCCAAATGGCGGCCGAACCACCTCACGGGGTGGCGTTACGGAAACTTCATCATCGGGCCGTAGTCACGCCGCCCATTCGCCGCCATGATTTGGGATCAACCGGCCTACAGGTCGGCTTGCGTACTGACGCTGCGGGGGACACAGGGAGAGTCCGCCGCGGCCCGAGCGGGACATGAGGACACGGTATGGGGCGGTTCCTACTCCGACGAGCGATCAACTACGTGATCCTTGTGTTCCTTGCGGCGACGATGGTCTACTTCCTGGCCGCGACCCAGCTCGAGCCCATCGTCAACTACCTGAGCAAGCACCCGCAGCCGCCGATGCACACCATCCACATGCAGCTGCAGCAGCAGAACCTCGATCCGTCCACCCCGGTCGTGGAGCGCTACTGGAAGTGGCTCACCTCGGTGCTGCACGGCAACTTCCTCACCGCGTACGACGGTTCCTCCGTCAATGACGAACTCGGCCGCCGGGTCTACGTCAGCACCGTGCTGCTGCTCACGGCCACCGTGCTGAGCGCGGTGAGCGGTGTCGCGATCGGCGCCTGGAACGCGCTGCGCCAGTATCGGCCCTCGGACCGGATCTCCACGGTCGTGTCCTACGCCATCCTGGCCACCCCCACGGTCGTCATCGCGGTCAGCCTGCAGACCATCGACAACTGGTTCGGCTCCCCGATCCAGTACATCAACATCCACAACCCCGACGTGCACGGGTTCTTCCCGGTCCTCCTCAACACCGCGGAGCACCTGATCCTGCCGACGCTGACGCTGTGGCTGATCCAGGTGACCCAGTTCAGCCGCTTCCAGCGCAGCACGATGCTCGACGTGCTCGGCGCCGACTTCCTTCGGACCGCCCGGGCCAAGGGTTTGACGAGGCGTCAGGCGGTCATCAAGCACGGCCTGCGGACCGCCGTCATCCCCGTCATGCCGCTGCTCGTCTACTCGATCCTGCTGCTGTTCACCGGCGCCACCTTCACCGAGAAGATCTTCGGCTGGCACGGCATGGGTGAGTGGCTGGTCGACGCGATCTCGCACAACGACGTGAACGCCACCGCGGCCATCGGTGTCTTCACCGCGGTTCTGGTGCTGATCGCGGGCCTGCTCTCGGACCTGGTGTATGCGGCGCTCGATCCCCGGGTGCGCTCCTAGCGCATCCCAGCCGAGACGAACGCCGAATCCGAGGAGATGACCCATGAGCACTGAAATCCCCGTGGTCGAGCCCGAGTTGGCCGCCACCGCCGCCTCCACCAAGCGCCGTGGCCGCGGCGCCCTGGTGCTGCGCCGCTTCCTGCGCAACCGCCTCGCCGTCGTCGGCGTGGGCATCCTGGTCGTGCTGCTGGCCTGCGCCTACGTGGTGCCCTCGTTCCTGCAGTGGAGCTACACCGACAACGACTGGAACGCTCTCGGCACCGGGCCGAGTTCGAGTCACTGGTTCGGGACCAACCACCCCGGCCAGGACATGCTCGCGCTGACCATGCGCGGTCTGCAGAAGTCGCTGATCATCGGCATCGTCGGCGGCCCGCTGACCACCCTGATCGCGGCCCTGATCGGCGCCTCGGCCGGCTACTTCGGCGGCTGGATCGACCGGGTGCTGATGTGGTTCCTCGACCTCATGCTGGTCGCGCCCTCCTTCCTGCTGCTGGCGATCATCGCCCCGAAGCTCTCCGGCGGGACCTGGCTGGTCTTCGTGGTGCTCATCGCCGCCTTCGGCTGGATGATCACGGCGCGCGTGGTGCGCAGCATGACCCAGACGCTGAAGGACCGCGAGTACGTCCTCGCCGCCAAGTACATGGGCGTGAACCCACTCGTCATCATCGTCCGGCACATCCTGCCGAACGTGGCGTCGATCCTCATCGTGGACGCGACGATCCAGGTCGGCACGACGGTGCTCACCGAGTCCGGCCTCTCCTACTTCGGCTTCGGCATCCAGCCGCCGGACATCTCGCTGGGCACGCTGCTGGCCGACGGCGAGCCGGACGCCACCACCTCGCCCTGGATGTTCTTCTTCCCCGCCGCCTTCCTCATCCTGATGGGCCTGGCAGCCGCCTTCATCGGTGACGGCCTGCGCGACGCCTTCGACCCGACGGCCTCCGGGGCCAAGGCCCGCGTGAAGAAGACCGACACGCTCGAGGACAACGAGATGACGGCCGACCAGATCAGCAACACCGCTCGCGTCGAGGAAGGACTCGCTTCGTGACCACCCCCGCCTCTCCTCTCCTCACCACGACCGACGCCGTGCTGGAGGTCCGCGACCTGCGGGTGAGCTTCCCCAGCGAGGCCGGTCAGGTCCGTGCCGTGCGCGGGATCGACTTCGCGCTGCGGGCCGGTGAGACGCTGGCGCTGGTCGGCGAATCCGGCTCGGGCAAGTCCGTCACCGCCACGTCGATCCTGGGCCTGCTGCCCACCGGCGCCAACGTCACCGGGTCGGTCCGGCTCGAAGGCCGCGAACTGCTGGGCCTGTCCGACGGCGAGATGTCGAAGATCCGCGGCCGGGAGATCGGCATGGTCTTCCAGGACCCGCTGTCCGCGTTGACCCCGGTCTTCTCCATCGGCACCCAGCTGATCGAGGCGCTGCAGATCCACCAGAAGCTGGACGACAAGGCGGCCCGTGAGCGCGCCATCGAACTCCTGGACCTGGTCGGTATCCCCGACCCCAAGCGCCGTGTCGACGCCTTCCCCCACGAGTTCTCCGGCGGCATGCGCCAGCGTGCCGTGATCGCCATGGCGATCGCCAACGACCCCAAGGTGATCATCGCCGACGAGCCCACCACCGCTCTGGACGTGACCATCCAGGCGCAGGTGCTGGAGGTGCTGAAGAAGGCCCAGGACGTCACCGGCGCCGCCATTCTGATGATCACTCACGACCTCGGCGTGGTGGCGGGCGTGGCCGACCGCGTGACCGTGATGTACGCCGGCAAGCCGGTCGAGGCCGGCACCGCCGACGAGGTCTTCTACACGCCCCGCATGCCCTACACCATCGGGCTGCTCAGCGCCGTGCCGCGGCTGGACGACAGCGGCCGCAAGGCGCTGACCCCGGTCGAGGGAAACCCGCCGTCCATGGTCGCGCTGCCCAAGGGCTGCCCCTTCGAGGCGCGTTGCCCGATCGCGGTGCCGGCGTGCAAGGTCTCCGAGCCCGAGTTGAAGCCGGTCGGCTCCGACGGCCTGGCCGCCGCCTGCCACCGCTCCCAGGAGATCGGCTCCTCGATCGAGCGCGAGGGCATGTTCCCGACGCCCGAGATCCCCGAGTACGACGGGCACGAGGACCGCACCGCCCGCGCCGAGGTGCTGCGGGTCGACAACCTGGTCAAGCACTTCCCGCTGACGAAGGGTCAGGTCTTCAAGCGCCGCATCGGCACGGTCCGCGCGGTCGACGGTCTGAGCTTCGACATCCGCGAGGGCGAGACCTTCGCCCTGGTCGGCGAGTCCGGCTGCGGCAAGACCACCACTCTGCTGGAGATCCTGGAACTGCCCACCAAACAGGTCGGCTCGGTCACCGTGCTCGGCAAGGAGACCAAGGCGCTCAGCGGCAAGGACCGCCGCGGCCTGCGCCGCGACCTCCAGGTCGTCTTCCAGGACCCGATGGCCTCGCTCGACGCCCGCATGCCGATCGGCGACATCCTGGCCGAGCCGATGCGCACGCACGGCTGGAGCAGGGACCGCATCCACGCCCGCATCCCCGAACTGCTCAGTCTGGTCGGCCTGTTGCCCGAGCACGCGGAGCGCTACCCGACCGAGTTCTCCGGTGGTCAGCGCCAGCGCATCGGCATCGCCCGCGCGCTCGCGCTCGACCCCAAGCTGGTGGTGCTCGACGAGCCGGTGTCCGCGCTCGACGTGTCCATCCAGGCCGGCGTCATCAACCTGCTCGACGAACTGAAGGCCAAGCTGGGCCTGAGCTACCTGTTCGTCGCCCACGACCTCTCGGTGATCCGCCACATCGCGGACCGTGTCGCGGTCATGTACCTCGGACGGATCGTCGAGCAGGGAGATGCGGAGGCAGTCTTCAACGCCCCTTCGCACCCCTACACCCAGGCGCTGCTCTCCGCCGTGCCACTGCCTGACCCGCGCAAGGAGCGCGAGCGTCGCCGCATCCTGCTGAGCGGTGACCTGCCCAGCCCGGCGGACGTGCCGTCGGGTTGCAGGTTCCGCACGCGGTGCCCCAAGTACGTCGGTCTCGCCGAAGGCGAGGCCGAGCGGTGCCGGAACGAGGACCCCGCGTCCGCGTCCCTCGGTACCGACCACACCGCAGCCTGCCACTACGCGGCGGCGCTGGAAGTCGTCTGACCAACCGGCCCAAGGGCCGTACGGCAGCACACCTATGAAGATGAGTCAGGGGAGGACTGCTTTGTCCCGCAACACCGTCAAGGTCGCCACAGCGATCGCGCTGTCGGCCGGTCTCGTGCTCACCGCCTCCGCGTGCTCCAGCTCGGGCAAGGGCACCACCGCGGCGCCGTCGCACAGCGCCTACAACCCCAACCTGAACCAGATCAACCCGGTCGACCCGGCCAACCTCAAGCAGGGTGGGACCTTCAACTTCCCGGTCGACCAGTACTCCAGCCAGTGGAACGTGCTGCAGGCCGACTCGCAGAACGAGCTGTCCATCACGCAGACGCTCGCCCCGGTGATGCCGTCCTCGCTGTTCCACAGCACCGCGGACAACAAGCTGACCCCGAACACCGACTACATCACCTCCGCGAAGGTGGAGACGGTGAACGGCAAGCAGGTCACCACCTACGAGATCAACCCGAAGGCCAAGTGGTCGGACGGCACCGACATCACCTGGAAGGACTTCCAGGCCGTCTGGCAGGCCGACAACGGCAAGAACCCGAAGTACGCCGTCATCGGCACCACGGGTTACGACCAGATCGAGTCGGTCGCCCAGGGCAAGGACGCCAAGGAGGTCGTGGTCACCTACGCGACCCCCTTCGCCGACTGGCAGTCCCTGTTCGCCCCGCTCTACCCGGCCTCCCAGATCGGGACCCTGGACGGCTTCAACAACGCGTACCGGAACAAGATCCCGGTCACCGCCGGTCCGTTCAAGATCCAGTCGATGAACCCGACCACCAAGACGGTCACCGAGGTCCCGGACCCCAACTGGTGGGGCCAGAAGCCGGTCCTGAGCCAGATCAACTTCGTCACCCTGGACGCCGCCACCGAGCCGAGCGCCTTCGCCTCCGGTGAGATCGACGTGATGGACATCGGCCCGTCCGCCGCCGCCTACGCCAAGGCCAAGTCGGTCGCGGGCGCCTCCATCCGCGTCGCCGGTGCCCCGAACCTGCGCCAGCTGCTGCTGAACGGCACCAGCCCGATCCTGACCGACCAGAACGTGCGTCAGGCCATCTTCCAGGGCATCAACCGCATCGCGATCGGCCAGTCGGACCTCGCCTCCCTGCCGTGGCAGATCAAGCCGCTGAACAACCACTTCCTGGTCAACAACGCCAACGGCTACGTCGACAACGCCGGTGAGCTGGGCGCCTACGACCCGAAGGCGGCGGGCGCCAAGCTCGACGCGGCCGGCTGGAAGATGGGCTCCAACGGCTACCGCGCCAAGGACGGCAAGGAGCTGGACCTCACCCTGGAGATCCCGGCCGGCACCCCGGTCGCCCAGAACGAGTCCACGCTGCTGGTCCCGATGTTGAAGAACCTGGGCATCAAGCTGAAGGTCGTGCTCGGCACCCAGGACCACTTCTTCGACGACGTGGCGGCGGGCAAGTTCGACCTGACCATCTTCTCGGGCATCGGCGCGATCCCGTTCTTCCCGCTGACCAACTCCCAGGCGTCCTTCGCGTCGCCGAAGAACGGCAACGTGGGCCAGAACTACTCGCGCATCGGCTCCGCCGACGTGGACTCGGCCATGGCCGCCGCGGCGGGCGAGACCGACCCGACGAAGTACCTGGCCGACATCAACCAGGCCGACAAGGCCCTGTGGACCCTGGCGGTCAACCTGCCGCTGTACCAGCGTCCGCAGATCGTCGCCACCAAGCCGACCGTCGCCAACTGGGGCGCCTTCGGCTTCCAGGACGTCGACTGGACCAAGGTGGGCTTCACCAAGTGACGCCTGCGGTCGAACCGCTGACCGCATGACCGCTCCCCCCAGAGCCCCTGGCTCTGGGGGGAGCGCTGTTTCTCCCCGGCGAGCGTCCGTCCCGCAGACCGGGGGCCAGCACCACCGGACGCGCTCCGCAGCGGACCGCATGGGCGGCAAGGCGCGCGGAAACGCCGGAGGCGTCGTCCAGCGCGGGCTGAACGACGCCTCCGGGTGCGCTAGTTGAGAGTGATGCTGGTCGGACCGTTCGGCTTGCTCAGCAGGGTGGTCAGCGCGTCGGCCACCTGCTGGGCGGTGACCTCCTTGCCGTTGACCTGGGCTCCGGCGAACTTGCTGCCGTAGGCCTGCTTCAGCGCGGCCAGGTCGAAGACGGGGACGAAGGCGCCGCTGCCGTCCGGCCGCAGGGTCAGCGCCATGCTGAAGGTGCGCGGGCCGAAGTCGACGGTCGTGCTGCCGGCCTTCACGTGGAAGAGCTTGGACTGCATCGCCCACTTGCCCAGGGTCTGCGCGGCCTGGTTGGTGGACGCGGCGGTGGACTTCGGCCTGACCGCCGTGACCGGCAGGTTGATCGTCCCCTCCTTCGCCCCCGCGGCACGGTTGCGGTAGGCCTGCTCGACCAGCGCCACGGCGGCGTCGAGGTTGAGCCCCGACCCGGCCTTGGGCAGCGTCACCAGCGGCTTGCCGGACGCGGAGAAGCGGACGCTGCCCTCGCGTGCGCTGCCCGACGCGGCCAGGCGGGACAGCGCCGCGCGCAGCTTGTCGCCGTCGATCTCGACGACCGGCGCGACGGCGTTGCCGCTGCCGAGGAGGGAGTGCAGCACGGTGCTCGGGTCGTAGCTGTGGTGGGTCACCTGCGCCACGGTGGCGCCGGTGTCCATGCTCAGCCCCGCGACCTCCGGACTCAGCGTGAACTGCCGGCCGTCGAGCGAGAGTTGCAGCGGCTGGGTGGCGAGCCTGCCCAGCGTGCCGTCGAGCGTGTGCACGGCCTGGTCGCGGGTGTCCCCGCCGATGGCCGTGCCCAGCACGGTGGTTCCGCGCGGGACGTCGGCCTGGTTCAGCAT